>JARLHO010000082.1 GCA_031292215.1 Syntrophobacteraceae bacterium
TTCGCTGTCCAGGGAAACTCACCCCCTGTTGTCTGAAGTTCCACCTCCCGACCGGCCGACTCCCCGCGTTCGGTTACCCTGCGCGAGCGGCCGCAGCTACATGTTGAACGAGCAATTAACATGTCCGACACCTTTCAGTCGAACAGATCGGCCAGGCTTATCCCGGCGTACCGAAGAACACGGAGAACACGAAGGAAGTGCCAGGGGGCGGGCTAAAAAGCCGCGGCGGTTCTTTGTGGTGCTCGATTACCGAAATAGTGCCCGCGACCTGGGATCGAAAAGAGAGGATGCTTATCTTTAACCCGCTGTGGGCATCGACTTTAGAATTCGGAGAAAAAAGTGATGGCGAAGATATCGAGTAGAGAAATAAGGCTAAAGAAGCGACCTTACGGGATGGTTTCCAAAGAGGATTTCGAACTGGTGGCAGTCGATGTTGCGCAGCCCGGCAAGGGTGAAATTCTGGTAAGAAATATTTACCTCTCGGTAGACCCTTACATGCGCGGGCGTATGAACGCGGCAAAGAGCTACCAGGCGCCCTTCGAGTTGGACGCTCCCTTGGAGGGGGGGTGTGTCGGGCAGGTGGTCCAATCGGAAAACGGGAGTTTTGAGCGGGGCGATTACGTTCTGGGGTCGAAAGGGTGGAGAGAATACTATATTTGCGAGGGGTCCGACCTCATAAAGATCGATCCGGGGTCCGTGCCGCTTCAAAGCTACCTGGGTTCTCTCGGAATGCCGGGGTTTGCCGCCTATGTCGGTTTGCTCGAAATCGGCAGACCCTTGGCCGGGGATACGGTGTTCGTTTCGGCGGCATCCGGCGCCGTTGGCTCGATCGTCTCGCAGATCGCAAGAATCAAGGGTTGCCGTGTCGTGGGGAGCGCCGGATCGGATGAAAAGGCCCAGTGGCTAATTGAGACAGCGGGTGTGGACGGGGCCATAAACTATAAGAGGGCTGAGGACATGAAGGCGGCGCTACGCAAAGTGTGTCCCGAAGGCATTGACATCTATTATGATAATGTTGGCGGCAAACATTTGGAAGCAGCGCTTTTCAACATGAAGCCCTTTGGCAGGATTGTGCTTTGCGGCATGATATCGGGCTACAACGCAACCCGCATGGACCCGGGACCCGGCAACCTGTTTTTGGCGATCACCAAACGTTTGACCCTGAGGGGGTTTATTGTCTCCGACCACGAGGAGTTGCGGGCTCAGTTCTACTCGGATATGAGCCAGTGGATTTCAGAGTGCAGGATAAAATCCAAAGAGACGGTTGTCGAGGGGATCGAAAACGCCCCAGAGGCTTTCATGGGCTTATTTAGGGGCGAAAACTTCGGGAAGATGCTCGTAAAGGTGGGAGAACCGGCGCAGTGACGTGGCTCTTTTCTCAGGCCCGAGCCGAGAGTGCGCCAACCCGCATTCGGGTAAAAGAGGCGCCACCCCGTTTTGGGACGGGGTTTTATCGAGGACAAAACTTCAGACAGCGCGTTATCCTGGCAGTCCCGCGTTTCGCGGGATTTAAGCGAGGGGCACGGCACTTTGACTTTGACGTTTTATAAAAGATGCGTCAAGAGGCGATGGGTTGCACTGCGTTTGACCCATCCTTGTATCTTAAAAGAGCATGGGATTAAGAATAGGGAGGGAGTTTACTCCCGAGTCGAAATCCCCCCGACCCCCCTTTGAAAAAAAGGGGGGTGATTGAGCCAAGCCCCTTCTTGCACTTCTCCGTTAACAAGAGGCTTCAGGAGCCAAATGAAGACTCCACCAAGCGATGGGTTGCACTGCGTTTGCCCCATACTACGTTTCCTATACGATTAATTTGTTGGGCTGCGCTGCGCTTAGCCCAACCTACATTTGCTCCCCGGCGAATTTTTAGCCGGGGTCCAGATGGTTTTTCCCAAACGAAGTTTCATAAAGGCGGGGCGGCCGCCTCCGGGGGTGCGGTTTGAACGAGATGAAACTTCGGTGAATACATCCCCCGGCAGGCGGTAACGGACTGCCGTCCGAGCTGCCGCGGGCGCAGCCAGTCGGGCAGCTCGGGGCTTGGCAACCCGTCTGCGGCGACACGCCGCCGCCTCCGGGGATGCGGTTTGAACGAGAATGCAACTTGGAGTTAACAGGAAGGCTCAGGAAAATGTCGACTCAAGCAGCTAAAGAAGCGTACTGCTACACTTATGAGGATTACCTGGAGTTTCCCGACGATTTGCGATGCGAAATCATAAACGGTCAAATCTATGATATGACCCCATCGCCAACGACGGGACACCAGGGTGTAACCGGGGAAATCTACGGTCTGATATGGGACCATCCGAGAAATCAAAAGCATGGCTGCCAGGTGTTTGTGGCGCCTCTTGATGTTGTTATCTCCCAAGACCAGGTCGTTCAGCCCGATGTGCTTATCGTGTGCGACCGCAAAAAGATAGAGCGGACCCACATAGCCGGGGCCCCGGACGTGGTCTTTGAGACCGCTTCCCCTGCAACGTCTCTAAAGGATCGCCGGGAAAAGATGGAGCTCTATGAACGCTATGGGGTGGCGGAGTATTTTATCATCGATCCCGACGCCAGGTTTCTTGAAAAATTCGCATCGATAGACGGAAAATACGGAAGGGTGGGGATTTATGCCGGAGATGCTACGTTTTGCATCGACACGATCTCACTCGAGATATGCGCCAAAGAACTCTTTTCCGAGTAATTTTTTCAACCAACCAATTCCTACGATAATTTTCCGGCAAGCCGCAGGACATACTTTCGCTCCTCCTCGCCAAACCATGGAGGATTGCCCGCGGCGGCATTTTCCACCACATGTTGGCCGTTGGACGTTGCAGGGATTGCCGTGTGGCAGCGGGGGTCGCTTAAAATCCATTTGAGCAGGGCCTGCGGCCAGGTCGTTATGCCAAACGGCGCCAGCGGGGCCAGATCGTTGTCCGTGGGCTCTCGGCGCAAGTGGTTGCCCCCACCGAAAGGCCGCATTATCACCACTCCAAGGCCCAGATCTTCCGCCAGGGGGAGGATGTCTTTTTCCACCTCGCGCTGCTCGACATTATAGGGGATCTGAATAGCGCCAATCCTTCCGCTTTCCATGACGCGGCGCAGATCGAGAAACGAACTGGAGTTGTAATGGGTCGCTCCGATGGCCAGGACTTTACCCCCCTCTTTGAGCCGCTCGATCATCCCCAGGTGCTCTTTCCAATTAAGGAGATTATGGATTTGATAGAGCTCGATGCGGCCTTCGAAATACGAAAGAGACAACCTCGACTGGGCCAATCCCTGAGGGGCCGTATCGGCCCAGACTTTGGTGGCAATCTGCACAGTATCCCGCCGCCCTTTAAGGCTAAGACTCAACACCCTTTCAGCTTCCCCGTACATGGGGGAGGAGTCGAAAAACGTTACACCCGCCTTGATGGCGCTATCCACAACCCAACGCACATTGGCCAGCGCGCTATTTCCGCGAATATCGAAGGTTCGCCAAGTGCCCATACCCACTGCCGGAACGAGAAGCCCCGATGTGCCAAGTTTTCTGATTTGCAATGTATGTTTCTTCTTTCTTAAAGAAAATTCCTCCGCAATGCTAATGCAATTTCACAGCGACTGAAAGCATGATGTGGAAAAAATTTCCCTCCTGCCCGCCATTTTTTCCCAATCAAGTATCAGGGAAAACGTTTTTGGGGATTTTCACCGGATGCCATCGTTTCGGCGCCCTTCTATAAGTTAACCAGGATTGGGGGCGGAAACGACAAAAGGGGAACCATCTCATTCTACCCAAATGGCTCCACTCAAATGTTTGTGGGGGGATAACATTGCGATTACAAATCGTTACATAACGATACATATCGTTACCCCAGGTTTTATGGAACGAGTCCGATGTTTGCAATGAGTCAAAGTGCGGGAAGCAGGAGGTTCTTCGTGCTGTCTGCTTCCTTTCAGGGCAAGAGTGTGTGATTCATACCTCTATACTAGTAAAAGGAGCAATCCATGTCGATTTCGGGAGTAAGCAGTTCAAATTCGTTGTACACGGACTATGGTTTTAATTTTTCTCAGTCGAGCAGCGGATCGAATTCGTCGGTTCAGCAAACAGGCAGCGAGTCGTCCGGTTCCGGAGATGGCACGCTGATGCAGGGCGTCATGCAGGCCTTGAGCCAGGTGGGACTCTCGATGGCGCCTCCTCCTGGCGGACCGCCCCCGGACGCAAACGCGAGCGCGAGTTCCTCGGCATCATCGACCTCATCAACCGATTCCACTTCCTCTAGTTCATCGACATCTTCCAGCGATTCGTCGCAGAACCCGGCACAGGCGCTAAGCCAGTTGATGCACGATTTGTTTGGAGCCGTGAAGTCGCAATCGGATTCCAGCAACACTTCCTCTACCACTTCTTCGTCTTCTACCAGCTCAACGACGAGTTCGCCTTACTCAAGCTTTGCGAGCAAACTCGACGAGTTGATCTCCCAGTTAAGCTCCTCCTCCTCTTCCTCGAGCTCGTCATCGACTACCGCGGGTAGTCTCGACACCTTGAAAACGGACTTCAGTAACCTCGTCTCAGCGATTAGCGAGGCTTCGGGTAACGCCGGTTCGTCAAGCGGCACTACCTCCTCTGGCGCCGCGACCTCTTCGACCGACACCTCTTTGCAGACTTTCCTAAAGGATCTGGCCGCCAATCTCGGCGCTTCCCAATCGATATCGGCTACCGGAAACTTTACGAACGTCTATTCTTGATCGGTGGGCTGCATGGCCGCAGATGTATTCGGGCAGGGGCGGGGAGAGCCTTCCCCTGCCGCATTGGGTGCGCAGGAGCGAGTGTTACGGTGTAAAAATTCGAATGGATTGGGAATCGTATAAACAAAACCCGCCCCGCGAACCGTTTTGATCCGCTCGATCCCATTATGGACGGGGCCGAGTTTTTTTCTAAGGCGGCTAACGTGCATGTCCACGCTGCGATCGCCGGCGCCCAGGTCACGTCCCAGGGCGCTTCGCGCCAACCGGTCCCGTGAGACGACTTGCCCTGCCTCTTTTAGCAGCGCCTCGAGGCATCCGAACTCGGCTGAAGTAAGCCTTAATTTTTCCCCGTTGCGGCGCACCAGGCGGCTTCCCGGGTCAAGCTCGATATCTGCCACAACTATTCTATCGGGTCCTTGCAATCGACACTCGGAGAGCCTTTGGGCGCGCCGCAAAACGGCGCGGACCCTGGCTAGCAGTTCTAAAGGATCAATTGGCTTTATCATGTAGTCGTCCGCACCGGTTTCAAGGCCAACGACGCAGTCTCCAACCCGGGTGCTGGACGCCAGCAGGATAACCGGGGTGCTGCGCCTTGAGCGAAGGGTCCGCAGCACATCGATTCCGTCAAGGCCGGACAGCTCTGTAGCGAGCAGGATCAGATCAAAGGTATTCCCGGCCGATGCCAAAACAGCTCCGAGAGCCTCCCGGCCGTGATGGACGAAAACCGCCTCGAACTCTTGGGCCCCGAAAAAGTCGGAGAGCATTTCGCAAGACCTGGCATCATCATCTATTAGCAAGAGACGATACATGTACTCTACCTCTCTATTTTCCCCCGAAGGCGAGCGATTCCATCTGAGAGGGAGATCGTTGTTCGGCCCCCGGGGGCCTTTGGCCAGAGAACTCGAAAGTAAAGTTGTGGTCAGTGCGTGCGGCCGGCTTGCGGCGGTTTTGGCCCGGGCAGCTCTACGGTATTTTCAAGCCTTAGGCCGGACGCCTCGTACACATAAACAGCAGGTCCCCACAGTACGTAGACCTTGCCGTTTCCTGCCCAAAGCCCTTGGGGGGGCGGCGGAGGCAGCGGAAAGGGCATCGGAGGATGCGAGCAAGCGGGGAGAGTCGCCGAGTGCTCAAGGGTCATTGTGGCTAGTGTATACTCGAAGAGCTTTCCGCCGACCATTACATAGAGGTGTCGCGCATCGCCGAACAGGGCGGCCGGTCCGCCCCCCGTAAAGATTCCGGGGGCAGGAGGGGGCGCTGTCTTTTGGCCGTGGGCAGGGACGGTTGTCAGGTAAAGCGCGAGAAACAAAATGGGAAGCACCAGCAGTTTTTTCATGTTTTTCTCCTTTCGAGGTGATGAGTTTCGATTGCCTCCGACTCTAGCCCGCAACTGTGGAGAAAGTATGGAGGCGGTGTGGGATTAGTGTGGAGAAAGCCCTGGGTGATTGACTTCCGGAGTCGAATGGGACAGAAATGTGGATATGTTTTGTCTTCATTGGCCAGGGATTGCTGACATCTGAGGGACGCGAGGCGGGATGTGCATGATCGAGTTACGGCACAAGATATTTCTGGCTTTTCTGCTAAACAGCGCGGCCATTGTAGTTTGTATCCTTCTGATCGGCAGCTATTATGGCGAGCGCCATTTCAGAGGATACCTCGCAAGGGTTGACGCTGTCAGGATCTCCAAGCTTGCCGATTCGCTGGGCCTCCAATACGGGAGAGCCGGCAACTGGAACTTTGTCCTCCAAAACCCGGAGATCTGGATGGGGTTAAGATGGTTTGGACCGGGGATGGCGCCTCCTCCGCCCGGTGTTACAACCATGGGTGGGCCTCCACCGCCATCCGATGAAATGAGACCTCCCGGTCCGACTCCCGGGACACCGGGGTTTTCCCCCGGACCTTTTCGTGGCCGTCCGCCTTTTCCGCCTGTTGCTTTGTTCGATGCGCAGAAACGCCCGCTTGTTCCTCCGGGGGATTTTTCCTCGCCCGAGGACTACCGGCTTACCCCGGTGAAAGTGAACGGTCGGGTGGTCGGGTGGCTTGGCCTCAGAAAATTTGGCGAGTTCGAGGGGCCGACAAGACATTTGGATGTAGAATTTGTGAAGCGGCAGTCGGAGACATTTTTTGCAACCGGGCTCACCGTGTTGATCCTGGCGGGCCTTGTGACGTTTTTTCTGGCCCGCCACCTGCTTGCCCCCGTACGGGAACTGGAAAGAGGAACGAAGGCCCTGGAGGCACGACGGTTCGACACGCGAATCGGAGTGAGATCCCGGGATGAGCTTGGCCGGTTGGCCGCCGGGTTTAACGCAATGGCGCAGGCGCTCGAAAAACATCAGCAGATGCAGCAGCAATGGCTTGTGGACATATCTCACGAACTGCGTACGCCTCTTGCCGTTCTTCGAGCAGAAATAGAAGCCATGCAGGACGGGGTGAGAAGTGTGACAAGGCAGGGGCTCGATTCGCTTCACCAGGAAGTCCTCCATCTTGGCCGCATAGTGGGCGACCTGCACGATCTTTCCCTTATAGAGGCCGGCTCTTTTATCTCCAGGTCTTATCCCGTAAATCCGGTGGAGGTTTTGGGCGAAACGATGGAACTTTTTCGCATACGGCTGGGTCTTAGAGGTATCTGGCTCGATTTGGAAGAGGCCCGGGAGGGGTCCGTTTTGATCCTTGCCGACGCAGACAGGTTAAAACAGCTCTTTTCCAATATCCTTGAAAACACCCTGCGCTATTCGGAGGTTCCCGGGAGGTTGAAAGTTTCCTGCGGGGTCGATCGCGGGCAATTTTTCGTAAGTTTTGAGGATTCGGGTCCAGGGGTCCCCGAAAAATCCCTCCCGCTTTTGTTTGACAGGCTCTACAAGGTAGATGGGGCAAGGACCAGGGAAAAAGGGGGAAGCGGACTTGGCCTTTCGATTTGTAAGAGTATTGTGGAGAGTTTTGGCGGCAGGATAGAGGCCGTCAATTCCTGCGGTGCAGGGTTAAAGATCGCGATGAGTTTTCCACTCCATTTTCAGTCCGGGGACCGGGCCGTGGTTGCCGGTACCTGATGGGCGCGCGGGAACTCAATGCGGTACGGAGACAGATGATGAGCATGCGGGTCCTGGTGGTGGAAGATGAAATAAAGATAGCGGAAGTGCTAAAGGATTACCTCGTTAGCTCCGGCTACGAGGTCGCCTGCCTGGACCGGGGAGACCTGGTTCTCACTCATGTGAAAGTCTACCAGCCCGATATCATCCTGCTAGACATCATGATTCCGGGCAGGAACGGCTTGGACGTATGCCGCGCGATAAGAGAGCTTTCGAGTGTCCCGATAATAATGATCACTGCCCGTGTGGAAGAAATGGACCGGCTGCTTGGCCTTGAGCTGGGAGCAGACGATTATATCTGCAAGCCCTTTAGTCCCCGGGAGGTGGTGGCGCGCGTAAACGCCGTATTGAGGAGAGCCCTATCCCCCGTTTTGAAAAAGACATTGCGTTTCTTCGACCTCGAAATCGTCGAGGAGAGCCGCCGGGCGTTCGCCGGAGGGGCCGAGCTAAGACTTACGCCCTGCGAGTATAATCTGCTTAAGGTCATGCTCGCCAGCCCCGAGCGGATCTTTTCGCGAAATGAATTGGTTAACGCCGTGCAGGGTTATGACTTCGAAGGCTATGACAGAACGATCGACTCTCACATCAAAAACCTAAGAAAAAAGATTGCCGGGCGCCTGCCGGATAAGGAAATCATCAGAACGATTTACGGGGTGGGCTACAAGCTCAACTCGGGCGGCGATTGAGGAAGGGGTGCTAGGCCCTGCTGCGAGCCTCTCTTCGCAGGACCACGACCATGAAGAACAGGCCGAGAATGAAAAGTGCTTCGAGCGAGAGAACCGATATGCGCGGGTTGTTTGTCCAGTCCGAAATGGTCCCGTAGAGCAGGGGGCCAAAAATCGCCGCCGCCTTGGTGCTAAAAGTCATGAACCCGAAAAACTCCGCCTTTTTACCCTCGGGGGCTTCGATCGCCATGTAGGCGCGTGCTGTGGCCTGGGTCCCGCCCAGGACCGAGCCGGCGCAAACCGATAGGGCGTAAAAGTCGTAGATGCTTTGGAAGATAACTATTCCCAGGAGGGCCAATATCCAGATCACAATGGTTATGACGATCGTTTTGAGCAGTCCGATGCGTTTGGCGACCACTCCGGAGGCAATCGCTCCGGCCGCTGCGGAAAGCTGGATCAGCATGAGCAAAATCACATTCTGTGTCACGGTGAACCGGAGCGTATCGACGGTATAGGAGGAGAAAAAGACGATAACGGTGGCGATGGCGTCGGCTACGAAAAAATAGGCGATCAAAAAGAGGAAGATATTCTTTAGCCGGCGGATTTCCCGAAAAGTTGCGCCAAGCCTTGCGAAACCTTCAGTTATGGCTCTTTTACCTTTTGCTCCCTGTCTTGGCGAATCCTTTAGAAAGAAAAAGGAAGGCAGGGCGAAAAGGGCGTAGGCGGCTCCGGCGAGCAGCAGGATGGCTTTGCCTCCGGCGACGTTTGGGACCAAAAAAATCATGCAGACAAGGGCTGCTAGCCCCGCAATGTATCCGAGCCCCCAGGCGAATCCGGAGAGTTTTTCGATGGCGCCCGCAGGGGCAATCTCGGGAAGAAACGAATTGTAGAAGGTCATCGCGAGCGTATACCCGACGTAGCCGGCGCTCACCAAAAACATGGCCCATGCTTTTTGGCCCGGTCCGGTGAAATAGAGGGCGAAAAGGCTAAATATCGATAAAGAGGCGAAAGCCGCCATAAAGCTCTTCTTGCGTCCCTTTGCGTCAGCGGTGGCCCCGAGAATCGGCGCAAGCAAAACGGAGACCGCCATGGCCGAGGATATGGTCACGCCCCACAGGAAATCCGAATAACCCTTTTGGCCGCCGACTATGACCTGTTTAAAATATAAAATGTAATAGGCGGTCAAAACCACCATGGAAAACCAGGCGTTGGCGAAATCGTAGAGGAGCCAGGAAAGCGTCTTTAGGCCGCTGCGAAAAGCAGGATGGGCGGGATCGACACCCGGGAGGGAGGCCTCCCCCGAAGTCGATGAGGTTTCCATTGCGCGCAATGGTTTATCAGCAGATCCAGCCTTTTGAGATTGCATCTTGGATAATCTTTTCCGCATAGTCCCACAGGACTGGAGCACCCTTGGCCATGTGGCCGTTTTTGGAAAAAACCTGCTCTTTTCTTACGCCGTGTTTTCGCCACATGACCCCGCCCGAGCGGAAATTGTTCACAAGCGGTTGGAGCCTGTCAAGGGATGCGGCGAAAAGGGCATCGGCGGAGTTCCTTGCTTCGAACTCCTCCCACAGGGAGCGGAACTCATCGGCCTGCCCGGTTGGCAGAAGGCTAAAGATCCTGTCTGCGGCTTTGTTTTCCCTCCGGGCTCTATCTTTGTTTGCTTCTTCATCATAGCAGTAGGTATCTCCGGCGTCGATTTCTACCAGATCGTGCACCAGAATCATTTTAAGGACCCTTGGAAGGTCGACGGGGGCCTTGGAGCGTTCGGCAAGCGTCATGGCAAGGACCGCCAGGCGCCAGGAATGCTCGGCGGAGTTCTCCTGCCTCGATCCGTCGATAAGAAGCGACTGGCGCACTACACGCTTTAACCGGTCTATTTCGACCAGAAATTCCATTTGACGGGCAAGACGCTCCCAGTCCATATTTTTTTTTACCTCCCATACGGAGTGAGTCCTCACCTTCATGCCAAACTCCGGAAAATTTATCCACCTATTTCCTTTCAAACCGAAGAAAATGAGATAGATTTCCAAGTTGAGCGGCTATTGGGGCGTGGGCGCGGGTTTTTGGGAGCTTAAAATATTTGTGGCCAAATAAAAAGGCGTTGACACAGGCAAAAGTTTGTTGTACCTAATTAAGTGTCTAATTTTAAATTGAGGTATGCCGTAATGTTTTACCGCAATCATCCCGCGAGATGCCCGGGGGCAAGTGAAACTCAGTGTGTGGCGATGCCCTTGTGCAAAGCCAAGACCGGAAAACGTGTCACGGTCGCCTGTGTGCACGGGGAGAGGGGGCTGTGCGCGCGCATGGCCGCACTCGGGATTTATCCGGGCGCCGAGATGCATCTGCTGTGCAGCGGGTGCGTGCGTGTTAACGGTGGAGTTTTGAGTCTTGGAGAGGATATTTCCGATAAAATCCTGGTAACTCCGTCGACATAGGGGTAAAAGAAGCGGCGCGGCGAGCGCCGTTATTTTTTAGGGCAAATGTTAGGTTGGCCTAATTATGGATCGAGGATTAGCACTGTGATTGTACCTTTACGCAAAATGGCAAAGGGGCAGAAAGGAACCATCCACCGCGTCACCGCATCCGGTGAGCTTGGGCGGCGCATCCGGGACATGGGGCTTGTGCCGGGAACTCCTTTCAGCGTCCAGGGCCGCGCGCCGCTGATGGATCCGGTGGCGATCCGGATCAGAAGTTTCACCTTGACTCTTCGCAATAACGAGTCCGATTTTATCGAGGCCGAAGTGGAGGAGAGTCAATCATGAAAATCGATGTACGGCTTGAGGAAGCCCCCGCCCGCGTATCCGAGATATTTATTGGAGAAGATTTGATCGAGCGGGTTCCGGGCGCGCTGGAAAAGGCGCTTGGGACCCGCTCGGCTTATTGGATATGGGATGAGACGGTCTGGGGGCTGTGGGGAGAAAGGGTCGAGAGTCTGGGTTGGCTCATGGAGGGTAGCGGCCGTGTGATCCCGTTTAGAGCCTCGGAATTCGATAAGCGCATGGCATCGGTTGAGCTTCTTGCCCGGCGCCTGGTCAATGGAGGGGCCAATCGCGACAGTGCGATCATCGCGGTGGGAGGGGGCGTTACCGGGGATGTGGCCGGTTTTTTGGCCTCGATCTACATGCGGGGCATTCCTTGTTTCCAGGTTCCAACGACCCTTTTGGCCCAGGTGGACAGCGGCATTGGAGGAAAGACCGGAGTGGATCTGCCCGAAGGCAAAAACCTTCTTGGGACTTTTCATCAGCCCGAGCAGGTCTATATCGATCCTCGCTTCCTTACGACTTTGCCAGATGATGAATTGAGGCAGGGAATGGCGGAAGTGATCAAATCGGCCATGATCGGAGACGAAGTACTGTGGAAATTTGTGGAAACCAACTTCGAAGCCATTAAGAGGCGGGACTCCAATACGTTATCGAGAATAATTTCCGCTAGTTGCCTGCTAAAATCGAGGATCGTCCAAGCCGATGAGAAAGAATCGGGCGTCCGGCGCACGCTAAATCTTGGCCACACCGTGGGCCATGCGCTGGAGAGGCTAACCGACTACCGCCTTCGGCACGGCGACTGCGTTGCGACCGGCATGGTGGTGGCGGGGGTGCTTTCAAACCGGCTTGGAAAGCTGCACGCCGAAGACCTCCAGCGGTTGGAGAGCATTTGTGAAACTTGGGCAATGCCGGTGCGCATTCCGGCCTCGATAAAATCCGAGGCTATAATCGACGCTGTGCGCGCGGACAAAAAGCGAATAGGCGACAAGCTCCACTTTATAATACCGGTGAGGATAGGCAAGGTGATCGAGTTTACCGATATCGACAACGGGAAATTTAAAGAGGTGCTACAAGCTCTTGGCGCCGGTTAACCGCTCACGGCAAGTTGCAAAATAAGGCGATGGGGGTTGCGCTTGCCCTGCACCCATACTACGTCGGGCGGCGCAGCGAAGATGGGTGAAGCGCAGGAAAACCGGTGTCGTTGACCGTCCTCTGCAGGTTGGGGTTTTGAAAAAAGGGCGGGCGGGACGGAGAACGGATTTCGTTCCCCGTCTTTTTTTATTCTCAATGCTGCCGGGAGAGTTCACCGTTTTTTAGCGTGGTGAAAATAAGTCTTCCCGCAGTGGTCTGCAGAATGCTTGTAACCGAGACTTCGACTTCCCGTCCCAGGTGTTTGCTGGCGTTTTCGACTACCACCATGGTGCCGTCTTCCAGGTACGCTATACCCTGTCCCTGTTCCTTACCCTCTTTTAGGATGTGAAGCCTTAGCACCTCCCCGGGCAAAACCACAGGTTTTAGAGCATTTGCGAGCTGGTTGATATTGAGGACCTGGAGTCCCTGGACCTCGGCGACCTTCGAGAGGTTGTAGTCGTTGGTGACTATTTTGGCGCTTAAACTGAGTGCCAGGGCTACGAGCTTGGCATCGACGTCGTTTAGGTTTGGAAAGTCCTGTCTTTCGATTTGAACTTCAACGAGTTTTTCGAGTTGAAGCCGTTTAATGATGTCGAGCCCACGGCGTCCTCGCACTCTTCTGGTAGGGTCCGGACTGTCGGCGATGTGTTGGAGTTCCTGCAAGACGAACTCCGGGATCACCAGAACGCCTCCAATAAAGCCGGTCTCAACGATGTCCGCAATCCGTCCGTCGATGATAACGCTCGTATCGAGAATCTTGGTCATCAGGTTGGAGCGAATCCCGCGGCCAAACAGCGCCCAATTGGGGAAACGGATTTCCTCGACTTTGATGCTGCCCAACACCATCCCTATATAGCCAAAAATGCAAGATAAAATAATATAGATGACAACGCTGATCGTGGTGTTTTGGATAGAAGCAAAGCCCACACCGATAAGTTTGGCGATGGAAAGACCAAGAACCAGACCGATGGTTCCTCCCGTCAGAAGCTTTAACGGGATGTGCTTTATAAGTTTTTCGATGCTGAGCCCGCCAAGGCCCACAAGCAGGCCCGTTACAGCTCCTGCCCAGGGCGCCCAACCATAGTGGATCAGGCTCTGATTGTTAAGGGTGACACCGATGAGGTACCCACCGAAGCCACAAACTGCGATCAGAAACATTTTTAAAGTGAACCAACCCCACTTCACAATTCTCACCCCCTCTCTGATGATAATATGCGGGTAGAAGCAACAAAAAGCCAGTTCAGGGGAGGAATCCCTCGAAAAAAGGTTTCGGGGCTGATGATTGATTCGGCCAAACCGGGCTATCCTAAAATTTCGAAAATGGACTGCTCGATTTCACTTTCCGTAACGTCTTGAACAATGGAAAGTTCTTTTAGAAGAAGCGTTCTGGCCGTATCCAGCATTTTTCTTTCACCGAAAGAAAGTTCTTTGTCCCCTTTTAGCACGGTCAGATCGCGCAAGACCTCGGCGAGTTCGTAGATTGACCCGGTCTTGATTTTCTCCATATATTCGCGATAGCGCCGGTTCCATGTGCCTCCGTTAACCGAAACCTCCCTTCGCAGAAGAATTTCGAAGACCCTCGGAATGTCGGTCCTGGTTATAAGGCCTCTCAACCCGACAGTTTGAGCGTTTGGAACAGGAATCATGATCTTCATATCATTTTCAAGGATACGCATCACGTAGAAATCCAGGCGTTCGTCGCCAATACTTTTCGACTCGATGGACTCGATTTTCCCGACCCCATGTGCCGGGTAGACAGCCAAATCGCCGATTTTAAACATAGAACCTCCCACACGAGACTGCCAAGGAAGCAAGGCTCTACTATTTTACCACTGCTTGCTGTCTTTGCAAAGGTTTAATAGGGAGCCGGAGGGAATGAGCGAAAAAACGGGCGATAGCGCAAAAGATAAAAAATAAATAGCGCTACGGTTCGCACGATAGGCTCACAAAGAGCCGAACGTACCGATTATAGCCTTAAAGCGCCGGCGGTTCCAGTGGGAAATAGAAACCGGTCGGGGGCGCGCCTCGTCCGCTGTGAGCGGGCAAACTATTTGCGGGGAGGCTGAGGAGTAAACCATTTGTTCTGCTGCTCGGTCTGCGACCTGATCTTTTTGACGAGATCGGAGTAGGCTTCCTCGAGTGTCCTTTGCATCGTCACCACCTGTCCCTGGCTTACGATCAACCGCATAAGCTCGGGGATCTTCAGGGCCGTGGAGGATTTGATGTAGACCGGCTGGATGTAGAGTATGACTTTTCCGACCGGCAAAACGATGATTTTGCCCCTGTCCACTCTCGATCCCGCCTGGTCCCACAGGGAGAATTGCTGGGATATTGTCGGGTCCTGATTGATCAGGGCGTAAATCTGCGAGGGGCCGTAGACCAGTTCGCCCTTGGGGAAATTGTAAATGACAATCTTTCCATAGTATGGGGGGTCGCAGCCCACCAGGGCGAGCGATCGGAGGTTGTCGCGTCCGATCGGGCTCATCGGCTGGAGCAGGAGGAAGTCGAACCTGCTCGGTTTTATCAGGTTGAGGGTAAGGTAGTAGGGCCTGATCTCGGTGGACTTTTGGCCAAGGAATGTCTTTGGGAACTGCCAGACGTCTTCTCGCTGGTAGAAGACTTCCGGGTCGGTCATGTGATACTCGGAGTAAATATGCATCTGTATGTCAAAGATATCCTTGGGGTATCGGACGTGCTCTTTAATGTCTGGGGGCATCTGCGAGGCGCTTTTGAAAAGGCCCGGATAGATCCTGTTATAGGCGCCAACGATGGGGTCTTTGGTGTCCCAGATATAAAAATCGACCGTTCCGTTGTAGGCGTCGATCACGATTTTTACGGAATTGCGGATGTAATTGATCTCGCCTTTATCTGTCGCATAAGGAATGGAGTAGGGGTATTGGTCCGAGACCGTATAGGCGTCCTGTATCCAGTAGAGTCTTTTTTTGGTTACCACCAGGTAGGGTTCACTATCCAAGACAAGGTAGGGCGCAAGGACGTGGATCATGTCGGTGAGCTTGTTGCGGAAGATTATCTTGGAATTGGGAAGCATTTTGGTGGTGAAAAAGATATTTTTGTCCTTAAAGTAGAGCGAAAAAACAAAGCGTTTGAGAATGGAATCTACTGTCACGCCCCCTTTGCCGCTGTAGGCGGTCATGACGTTTCGCGATCCCTTGGGATAGTCGAGCTCACCGGAGGAGTTGGGAGCGATAACAAATTTATCGTTGGAATTTCGACCGTAGTAGATGCCGGGCTGTTTGATGGAGAACCCGTAATCGGATTGCGGCGGAATACCGCGCAGGAACCAGACCATCGGTTCGTCGCCGCTTTGCTCGGCCGGCGTCATAACCGCTCCAAACCCATGGGTGAAGGAGAGGTGGCTGTTTATCCAGCTTTGGGCACGTTGCGGAATGAGAGCCCAATTGAGTTCGCGGGCGGCAAGGTTTACCTGTTGATAAATGCCGTTTACCGTATAGCGATCGACATAGACGTAGGGAAAGTCGTAGTAGGTGCGAAGGTCTTCGAGTTGCCGGTAGAAATCGTCGAGTTCGTTTCGGTCCCATACCGGGGTGTTCCTAAGGATTGCTTCGATATGGGGGATCGATTCGAGTTCGGACGGATTATGGGTGGGTGCGAAGTCGCGGACCTCCACATTTCTAAGACTATAACCCGAAAGGGTTGACTGGATGTTGTCGGCGATATAGGGCCGCTCCGTTGTGGCTTCGTTTGGTTTGACGATATAGTGTTCGACAAGTACCAGGGGAAAGGCGGCGTACCGAAGGCCAAGCGCGATGGCGAGCGTTACCCCCATTGCGATTAGAGTCTTTAACCCCTTGCGGGTGTTCATGAAGTAGAGAAACGACAGGGAAATCCCGACAAGAAAAATGAGACAAGCCCAGATGAGCGACCAGGTTATATTCATTTCAACGTAGCCTGGCCCATAGAAAAGAGGCATATGGCCCCTGCCGTACAAGAGGTCATAGCGCTGAAGGACGAAGTCGCATATTTCAATGAAAAACGCCACGAGCACCAGCAGGCTGAGGTGGAGCCGGGCGCCGGAGGGAAGGCGTCTTTTTTCCCTGTCCAGGACTCTTTTTTCGACCAGGTAGAGGATGGCGACCGCAGCCAGAAGGATGCCAAAAGCGATGAGAAGGCGCCTCTGGAGAAGGCGGTATATCGGGTAGGAGAAAAGATAAAAGGAGATGTCCTTGCCGTATACCGGGTCTAAAATCTTTGCCCGGGGAGAAAACAGATAGAGAAGGAAGTCCTCCCATCGCTGGTAGAGTGGAAGGGCGATCACCACTGAAAGGAGCATGGAAAGAGGGGTATAGAGCCACATGGAACCCGTTCGAAACCCATGGAGCAACCGTTGATGGGCTCGAAGCGAGTCCGGCGAACCGCTTTTTGACGCATCGGAGGCGCCGATAAACCGGGATGCGATCAGGAAATTAAGAAAAAATATCAGGAAAAAGCATAGGAAAACCGAGGCGAAAATCGCGTACTTGTAGAGCACCCGTTGCCAGAAATAGAGTTCATAACCAAGCGAGCCGAACCACCAGATATTGACCAGAAAATCCGTGAAAAAAAAGCTGATGGCGACTATGACGGCGATAATCATCATAATCGACATCCCGAGGGCGACAAGCCATCGTCTCCAGCGGACCATTCATCTCTCCTCGGTTAAAATCCAGCCTGAGCGGCTCTACAATACAATAAAGGCGCTCTACATCGTAAAAAACCTGCAAACAATAGCAGTTTCCGCCAAGGAATAGAACAATTTCCTTAAGCGCAAGGGTTTAATCTTTGACTTTGAGAGCAATTTCAAGGCAATGGGTTTGCGAGGCAAAACAAGGCAACTCTCCGGCGGGTCCACCGGAAAACTTATCTCGCAAACTCAAGGTCATTTAGGCAACAATAAAACCGGGCGGCCATCGCATGCCGACTCCACAGGCTGTTAGCCCGCGATTATCAGCTTCCTTCGAGCAAATCTTTTCCAACGGTTACAGGCAAGCTTTTTGGTGGGCACGATAGCCTTGTGCCCACCAGGGCTTACCTTTTGCAATAATTGTTTATCCTATGACTGCGAGAACGCTTCCCTTTTGAACGCTCTGACCCTCTTTGCAAAGGATCTGCTTAACCGTCCCGGAAACCTGGGCGAGAATGGAGTTTTCCATCTTCATCGCCTCAAGAATCATTACGACGTCACCCTCTTTTACCGAGTCGCCTTCTTTTACCTCGTAGCGAATGACCATCCCGGGCATGGGGGCTTCGAGCTTTGCTCCGCCTGCCACCTCGGCGGCAGCGGCCGGGCGAGCCGGGGCTACAGGGGCCGGGGCGCTTTTGGGCGCCTGTTGGGGCTGGGCTGCAACCGGGGTCAGGGCAGTGATCAGCGGGGCGCCTCCCACCGCGTCAACTTCTACTGAAAAATAATCCCCGTCGACAAATACGTTAAACTGACGGGTCGCCGCCCCCTTGGGAGGAATCTCTTTTTGCGACTTTTCGACCAGGAGTCCGGCCTTGGCCTTTTTGACCAACTCGGCTTCCCTTGCGCAATCCTCAAGGGTCTTGGGACGGACTTCGGCAGGGACGGGTTCATTTCCGTATTTCCAGTTGAGGAAACGCTTTCCGGTCATCGGATACATGCCGTAGAGAATCACATCGTCGATATCTTTGGCGAGTCCTTTGGTTTCCGCGAAATTACGGTCCATTTCCGGGTCCAGAATCTCGGCGGGGCGAGCGGTGATGGGGGTCTCGCCTCTGGGGTAGCCCTTGAGGGCCTTTTTCTGGATTTCAGGGTCTACCGGGACCGGGGTGCATCCGTAGAGGCCAAAAAATAGATCCTTGGTCTGTGCGGAAATCATCTTGTAGCGTTCCTCGGGCGTATCGAACAGGACATTGTTTACCGCCTGGATGCCCACGATCTGGCTGGTGGGCGTAACCAGGGGAACCTGTCCCATCTCTTTTCGGACCCGGGGCAGGGCTTTAAAAACATCGTTTAATTTATCGGATGCGCCCATTTCCCGTAGCTGGTTGATCAGGTTGGACAACATGCCGCCAGGGGTCTGGTGGAGTAAAACGCCAATGTCTATGGTGGACATGCGGTCGTCTAAGAGATGGCGATATTTGGGGGAAATCTTTTCGAACCACTCGCTGCATTTTGCAAGCTGCAAGAGATCAAAACCGGTGTCACGGTTGGTGTATCGTAGCGCCATCACCAGGGGCTCCACGGCCGGATGCGAGCTTCGGTAGGCCCACGGCGAAAGGCATGTGTCGATAATATCGACTCCTGCCTCGATCGCCTTAAAAAGCGAGAGATCTCCCATGCCCGAGGTAAAATGGCTGTGAAGATGAACGGGGACCTTTATGTTTTCCTTTAGCGCCTTAACCAGGTAGTAGGCGTCATAGGGGGCTATGAGGCCGGCCATGTCCTTTACGCAGACGGTATCGGCCCCCATGTCTTCGAGCTGTTTGGCCTTGCCGATATAATACTGCAGGTTGTAGACAGGGCCGCCCATCCGGGGTTCGGTCAGCGAGTAGCAGATGGTGCCCTGGAAGTGCATGCCGCTTTTTTTGATCGGCTTTATGACCGTTTCGAAATTTCTGTAGTCATTTAAGGCGTCAAAGGTTCGGAAGATGTCTATGCCGTTGGCGATGGCGCGCTCGACAAAGGCCGTGGCCATGTCGTCGGCATAGTTGCGGTAACCGACCAGGTTCTGGCCGCGAAGAAGCATGCTGAGCTTGGTCTTTTTCAGGTATTTCTTAAGAAGCCTGGGCCTTTCCCACGGGTCTTCATTGAGAAAGCGGTGCATGGTATCAAAGGTTGCCCCGCCCCAGACCTCCATTGCCCAGAATCCGACTTTTTCCATTTCTTCGGCAATGGGCAGAAGGTCTTCGTTTCTCCCACGAGTTGCGAAAAGCGACTGGTGACCGTCTCGGAAGGTGAGATCTTGTATCTTTAGCGGATTATCCACCTTTACTGGTGGCTCATCCAGCATATTTGCTATCAGTGAGGTGCCGTGCAGATGTGAATTATCCATTCCTTACCGTCTCCTTCTAGCGTTCCGGACAATACCCGGACCGAGTTCGCCCGATGAGTGGCCTTGCCCGGAGGCAGCCGCGGGGGAAAACAAGTCCCGGGGTCGCGGCGATCTATCCGGCCTCTACATCGTAAAAATCTACGTAACCGCAGGACAAAGGCGAAGCACTAACGGGGCAAACGCATCTGCCAGGTCCATCTGGTATTCATGGCAGCCTGCCTGCCGGCCAGGGCAAAAGGACTGCTCATGGCGCCCCGGGGGACGGGCCGGCTAATCGATTGCCCCTGAGAGGCGAGGGCCTCCTGTTCGGCTTGCAGGTAGAGCCCGACTGCGGAAGAAATAGCCGCAACCACCTTCGAATCAACGTTCATCGGCGTCTCCAATAAATCGACTGAGATAAGATTTGGCTTCCACCGCCCATCCTTTTGCACTTCGAAAATGAACCCGGGGCTGGAAGTTTCCCGTAGAGTTAGGCTGCCCGGCGAGTCTTTTTCTTGAGATTGCTTACCCTTCGGCGAAAAGAATCGGCCAGTTTGGTGTTACCCTCTTCGAGGGCCTTGAGCTTTTTTTCCTTTATCTCCTGGACCTTCGCCTTGAGTTCGCGAACATCGAAGATTTTCTTCTTGCTCGGAGCATCGACGATGCCCCGTTCCGTTTTTATCGCCGCTATCAACTCGGGCTTATTCATGCCGTGGACGCCCACGATGCCGCCAATGGACATACCAAGTTCTCGAAGCTCCTTCGCAGTCATTTTATCGAGGGGCTTTTCTTTTTTCTCTTTTTCCTTTTTTCCCATTACCTTTTACTCCTTTTCGCTTTCGCTCTTTTTCTCTAAAGACTCGGCAATCTTAAAGAATGGTTTGAATAAATCGATCGGAACCGGAAAGATCGTGGTCGAGTTTCGCTCCGTGGCTATCTCGCGTAGTGTTTGCAAGTAGCGAAGCGTTACGGCGACCGGCTTTTTTTCTAAAATATCGGCGGCTGCGGCCAGCCTGTCGGCGGCCTGGAACTCGCCCTCGGCGGCGATGATCTTTGCCCGCCGTTCGCGTTCGGCCTCGGCCTGCTTTGCCATCGCCCGTTGCATCTCCTGGGGCAAGTCGATCTGCCTTAGTTCGACAAGGGAGACTTTTATTCCCCACGGGTCGGTGTGGGAGTCGACGATTTCCTGGATATGGGCGTTTATCTTATCCTGCTCGGAGAGCAAGGTGTCAAGTTCGCCGTGACCGCAAACCGTGCGCAAAGTTGTCTGCGCCAGTTGGCCTGTTGCGTAGAGATAGTTTTCAACCGAGAGGACCGCTTTTACCGGGTCGACCACCCGGAAGTAAATTACAGCGCTCACCTTAACCGAAACATTATCGCGGGTTATGACGTCCTGGGTGGGGATTTCCTGGGCGATGATGCGCAGACTCACTTTTCGCATCCGGTCAAGGAGCGGTATGAGGATAATAAGGCCCGGTCCTTTTGCGCGGATGATGCGTCCGAGCCTGAAGATCACCCCTCGTTCGTATTCATTGAGAATGCGGATGGCATTGGCCAAAAAAAACACGACCACAATGATTATTGCAACCAGGGAAAGGCTGAAGTTAAAAAACATTCGATTCTCCTCTCAATTGTCCCGCCAGCGGGCAATCAGCCAGGGCCAAACCTTACTTCCTACCATCGATCCTTTTCACTTTCAACTTTAAATTATGAACTTCGACCACTTCAACCATTTCCCCCTTATCGATTCTCACTTCCGCCTGCGCATTCCACAGCTCGCCGTTTACAAACACCTTGCCTACCGGGTCAATTTCGAGGACCACCTTGCCGATCATCCCCTGCATGGATTCCTGGCCGGTTTGAGGCTTAGCCGCCCGGGCCCTGAGAGCAAGGCGCGCAACTGCGGCAAAAAATACTGAGACCGCGGCCGTTGTGGGCAAAAGGACCGATAGCCCCACGCGGTCCGCAGGGTTTGGGAAAAGCATGACAGAGCCGATCACAAGGCACGCGACTCCCGCAAGGCTAAGTGCTCCGTGGGAGAAGATTTTCACCTCGAGGATGAAAAACACCAGCCCAAGAAGGATTATCAAAAAACCGGCATAGTCAACCGGAAGGGTCTCCATGCCGTAGAGGGCAAGGATGAGTGAAATCCCGCCGACTACCCCCGGGATGATCGCCCCCGGCCTGGACAGTTCGAAATAGAGTCCGGCCAGTCCAATCATGAGGAGAAGATAGGCGAGGTTGGGATTTCCGACGATTTGAAGAATTTTTTGTTGCGGGGTGGCAAGAATAGTGCGCAGTTCAGCTCCCGAGGTCTTGAGCACGACTGTGGTATCTCCTCGCCGCAGGCGCCAGCCGTCGAGTTTTTTTAGAAGAGAGGGCAAATTGTCGGCGACAAGGTCTATCACATTGAGTTTAAAGGCCTCTTGTGCGGAGGCCGATACGGATTTTCGAACCGCATCCTGGAACCACTGTTCGTTTCTGCCCCGTTTTTGGGCGATGCTCCTGGCAAGCGCCAAGGCGTCGCTCATGACCTTTTTATTCATGGTCGAGGATAAGTCGCCACCTCCTCCCGAAACCGGGTGAGCCGCGCCGATATTTGCGCCGGGGGCCATTGCGGCCAAGTCTGCGGCCTCGGTTATAAATACGCCGGCGGAGGCGGCCCGGGCGCCACCGGGATACACATACACCACAACTGGAATTTGTGAGGTAAGAATGGACCTGCAGATTGCGCGCATCGAGCTCATCAGCCCGCCGGGGGTATCGAGCAAAATGACCAAAAACTCGGCCTTATCCCTTTCCGAGAGCCTGATGGCGTACTGAGTGAATTCCTCGACCCCGGGATTTATCGACTCATTTATCGAAATGACATTGATGTGGAGCTGCCGCGCTTGTGCCCGCAGGGGTGCAAAAAGAAGAGTAGCGGTCAAAAAAAGAGCTGTGAGGTTGATATTTTGTTTGATAGCCATGCTGCTCGACCGCCTTTTTAGATATCAAACTCGCTTTAAGGCCTACAGGAGTCGTATGACCTCTTTTAGGTCTTGCCATGCCGCCGCCTTCTGCTGGGGGCTCCGTAGCAGATAGGCCGGATGATAGGTGCAGACAAGGGGGATGCCGCGCCAGGACAACACCTTGCCGCGGAGCCGGGAAATCGGCTCGGTTGTTCCAAGAAGGGCCTGGGCGGCGCTAAGTCCCAGCGCACAAATCACCTTCGGGGCCAGGGCTTCGAGCTGTCTAAAAAGAAACGGGGCGCAGGTTGCGGTTTCGTCGGCTTGAGGGGTTCGGTTTTCGGGCGGGCGACACTTTACCACATTGCAGATGTAGACCCGGGAGCGATCGAGGCCGATGGCGAAAATCATCTTATCGAGAAGCTTTCCGGCCCTGCCCACAAAGGGGCGTCCCAGCCGGTCCTCATCGGCCCCCGGCCCTTCACCGACAAAGACCAGGCCGCTTTGGGCCGAGCCTTCCCCGAAGACCAGGTTGGCGCGACCCCTGTGAAGCCCGCACCGGGTGCATTCGTGTAACTCTACGCCTATCCTGGAAAGTTTTTCCATCGCGGAGGCCGAATCGCTCGACTGCGTTTTTTCGACAGGTTTTGCCGCGTAGGGCTGCCAGTCCCGGAGGCCTCCCTCGCGGCATCCCCACAAATACCACCGAAGTTGTTCGAGCCAATCCGAAAGTTGGTTTTGAGCCCTATCGGGAATCAATTTTTTCCACCCGCAAAAAGCCTTTCCACCCTGTCCCAGATATGCGAAGCGACTTCCTCTTTTGTCATGAGAAACAGAGCGCTTTCCTCGCCGCCTCTCTCGATTATTGTAACCTCATTTGTGTCCGAGCCAAACCCGGCCCCTTCCCCGGTCAGATCGTTTGCCACGATCAAGTCCAGGTTTTTTCGCATCAATTTATCCCTCGCGTTTTGAGCAAGGTTTTCGGTTTCCGCGGCAAATCCCACCAGCACCTGGCCGGGGGGTTTTGCCGCCCCAAGAGAGCCAAGGATATCGGGGTTTGGCTCAAGGAGCACACTAAGAGCCTCCGGTGACTTTTTGATCTTTCGGGCCGCCCTCTGGGCGGGGCGATAGTCGCTTACAGCAGCCGTCATAACGATTGCGTCCTGCTTGGAGGATATCTCCAAAATGGCCTCGCCCATTTGGAGAGCGGTTGTGACACAAATCCGCTCGACCCCGGCCGGCGCGGGAAGAGCCGAGGGGCCAGACACCAGGCAGACCCTGGCCGACCTTCGGGCAGCGATCTTTGCCAGAGCGTAGCCCATTTTACCACTCGAGGGGTTGCTAAGGAACCGGACCGGATCGAAATGCTCGCGGGTGGGTCCGGCGCTAACAAGTATGCTCCTGCCGGCAAGGGTAGGGGGGGTCAAAACCCGTATGGCGCTCTCCAGGATATCTGCAGTATCTGCCAGGCGCCCCGCGCCTTCTTCCTGGCAGGCAAGAGCACCGACTCCGGGGGGCACGATCCTGTGTCCGAGTTCGGCCAAAGTCCGAAGGTTTCGCTGTGTGACGGGGTGTTCCCACATCTTAACGTTCATGGCCGGACAAACCATAACGGGAGCAGTTGTTGCGAGCAAGATGGTGGTGAGGTAGTCGTCTGCGATTCCGGCTGCCATTTTAGCCAAAAGATTGGCGGTCGCCGGGGCGAGTACGACCAGGTCGGCCAGCCTCGCCATTTGGATGTGGGAAATCCGGGACTCCGATTGCATGCTAAACAGGTCGCGGCCCACGACATTATTGGATAGCGCCTGGAAAGTCAGAGGAGTTACGAACCGCTGAGCGTTGGCGGTCATAACCACATGCACCGAAGCCCCCTCTTTTACGAAAAGACGCACCAGTTCGGCGGCCTTGTACACCGCGATCCCGCCGCTTATCCCGAGAAGTATCGACTTTCCTTTGAGCATGGCTGATCAATGGTCTCCCGATTAACCCTCCAGCACCAATTGCGGTAGCGAAGGGTTTTCAAACGATAGAGGCGTTATAAACCGCCTTTTGCGCAACCAGAGTGCGCTCGATTACTTTTCAAGCACAATCAGTTCTTCTATCGGCCGCCTGTGAGATTTCTGGTTGCGGTGCGCCGGATGTCCCACGGCTACGACCGCCATGAGTTCGAGCCGCTCGGGCAGCTTCAGGGTCTCGACGACGCGACCGGAGTTTTTGAGGATTTCCCCTATCCAAACCGCTCCAAGATCCATCGAATGCAAAGACAAAAGGAGATTTTGCACACATGCCCCGATTGCCTGGCAATCTTTCGTGCGGTCATAAGAGGCCTCCCTGTCGAGGAAAACGACCACGAGCAAAGCGGCGGACTTAATCGTTGTGGAGTATCTGGTAAGAGCTGAGAGCGCCTCCTTGTACGGGGCGTCCTGAATAATGGCAAAGCGCCACGGCTGGTTGTTCAACCCGGAAGGCGCCCAGCTTGCCGCTCTTAGAGCATCCAGGACGCAATCGCGGGATACGGGAGCATCCTGGAACTGACGGACGCTACGCCTTTCATAAATGGCTTTCATAACAGTAAGATCCGACATATTCATACCTTTTCCACAGTATATTTTTTTGCAAAAGTATCCCACAGAACCGCCTTACTATTAAACAAATTTATTTAGCCGTGTCAATCGGGCCGTTTGCGGGAGGGGTGGCCAAAGAGGGCGGGGATGCGCAGAATTGAATTTGTAATTAAAGAATTGTTTTATATAATGCCGTTTTTCTGGTGATGCGCCGATACTCTTTGCACAAGACGGGGAACCAAACAGGGCATGTCCACCGAGAATATAATCGAAATACGGGGTTTGAACAGTTTCTATAACAGCCGACAGGTTCTGTTCGACATTACTTTTCCCATTCCGGTAAGCCGGGTAACGGTAATTATGGGAGTCAGCGGCTGCGGAAAGACTACTCTTTTTCGCCATCTAACCGGCCTGAAAAAAACGGCGCCCGGCCAGATCGGCATCGACGGCAAGGATTTGGGCGTCTATTCCGAGACGATGCTGATGGCGTACAGACGAAGGATCGGAGTGCTGTTTCAAAGCGGAGCGCTCTTTAATTCACTGTCTTTAAACGAAAACATCGCCATGCCCCTGCATGTCCATACCGATCTGGCAGAGGAGACCATCCGAATCATGACGCTTATGAAACTCAATATGGTCGGGCTGGCTGAATTTGGCGACTACATGCCCTCACAGATCAGCGGGGGAATGAAAAAGAGGGCCGGGCTGGCAAGGGCGCTCATCATGGACCCGGAGATGCTCTTTGTCGATGAGCCTTCCTCGGGCCTCGATCCTATTACCGCTGCGGGCCTGGATCGGCTGATCCAAAATTTACGCCAAACCCGCGGAGTGACAATCGTCGTAGTCACCCATGAGCTGGAGAGCGCTTTTAAAATAGCGGATCGGCTGGTTGTGATGGACGATGGAAGAGTTTTGGCCTCCGGGGCGCCCGAAGAGATTCGAAACAGCGCCGACCCGCGCGTGCGTCAGTTTTTGAGCCGGGAGGCCGATTCTTATAAAATGCACATGGAGGCTTACTACGAGCGATTGCTTGGAGACCAATGGAGGGGATAGTGACATCTACGGGCCGGGCCCGGGCAGTTTTTAGCGCGGATCGCAAAGGAGCTCTTCGATGGTAAATCCTGTGCGATCGCTTGGCGCCTATGCATTGCGGCAGGTTTATTCGGCAGGCCGCCTGGGCATGTTTTTTGTCTACACCGTTCGGGGTCTGATTCGTCCGCCGGGTAAATTCCGGCCAACCGTAAAACAGATCCAGTTTATCGGCGCCAAATCTATTGCGGTAATTGGTTTTACCGCAGCTTTTACCGGGATGGTGCTCGCTTTGCAGGGCTACCACACTCTTACCAGATTCGGCGCCGAGGGATGGCTGGGCTCAGCGGTTGGTCTGTCGCTTGTCCGTGAACTTGGTCCCGTGCTTTCTGCTCTTATGGTGACGGGCAGGGCGGGGTCGGCGATGGCCGCTGAAATCGGCATCATGCGAATCGAAGAGCAAATAGACGCCCTGGAATGCATGGCGATCGACCCCTTTTCCTATCTGGCCACCCCGAGGCTGCTTGCGTGTGTGATCAGTCTGCCTCTGCTCACCTCCTTTTGCGACGCTCTAGGCATCCTGGGGGGATATTTGATCGGTGTTGGGCTGCTGGGAGTGAGCTCGGGGGCATTCTGGTCGGGGTTGACCTCAAGTGTTGATTGGGGCGATCTCTACATGGGACTGATAAAATCGGTGTGCTTTTCCGTTTTGATTGCATGGATAAGCACCTACAAAGGATACTACGCGGGGGTGGACGAGGGGGCCTTCGGCCCCGAGCAGGTCGGCCGAGCGACCACCGAGGCGGTGGTGATTTCGTCGATTGCCGTGCTTATATGCGATTATGTGATCACATCGATTTTGCTGTAACGGAGAAATGAGGGAATTTCCAAATGGCGCCTGAACGAAAAGGATTGGAATTAGGTGTTGGCCTTTTCTTGATAATTGGACTTTTCTGCCTGGGGTACCTGTCTTTTACGCTTGGCAACATCGGTTTTGGCAACGACAGCTATGTGGTTAAAGCCGTGTTTCCAACGGTTGCCGGTCTCAAGAACAAGGCCCAGGTGACGATGGCCGGGGTTTCGATCGGCGAGGTCAAAAAAATCCGGCTAAAGGACGACCGCGCAGAGGTCGTCATGAGCATAAAGAAAAATGTAAAATTAGAAGATGATTCGATCGCAAGCATTAAGACCATGGGAATTATCGGGGATAAATATGTCTCGATATCTCCGGGGGCTTCCGAGACTTATCTTGCAAATGGCGGAGTCATCCGGGAGACACAGCCTCCAATCGATATAGAGAGCCTGATATCGAGGTTTGTCTTCGGTTCGATAAAGACCAAAAAAACGGAAAAGTAGTATGGGTTGATTCATCCGGAAAGCAGGGGGAGACGCCAATTGAAGATATTCGTTACGGGCGGGACTGGCTTTGTTGGAAGTTATGTGACCCGAAGACTTTCGGAGGCGGGCCATGAGATTTTCATACTTTCGCGTTCGGCGCAGAAGGCACAGACAGTTGTCCCCTGGGCCCAGATCGAGGAAGGAGATCCGCGAAAAGAGGGCGACTGGCAGGGGAGGGTAGGGGAATGCGATGCGGTGATAAATCTTGCCGGCTCTTCCATATTCACCGTCTGGACCGATTCGGCTCGAAAATCCATCCTTGAGAGCCGGGTGCTTTGCACCCGCAACCTTGTCTCTGCGCTTGCGGGTTCTAGTAGAGAAAAGATTTTGATTAGCGGTTCGGCGGTCGGCTACTACGGAAGCCGGATGGACGACGAGTTCCTGGCAGAAGAGGCTCCCCACGGCTCGGAATTTATGTCCGAGGTTTGCATCAAATGGGAGGAGGAGGCTCAGAAGGCTACGCAGGCCGGCGTCCGGGTTGCCTTATGCAGGTTTGGAATTGTGCTTGGAAGGGGCGGCGGCGCCCTTTCGATGATGCTCCCCGCATTCCGCTGGATGGTTGGAAGCTCGATTGGCAGCGGCAGGCAGTGGATGTCCTGGATACACCTGGAAGATCTTTTCGAGATCTTTTCTCGCATACTGTGCGATGAGTCGATGTCGGGGCCGATAAACTGCGTAGCCCCCAACCCGGTAAGGAACTCCGAATTTGCAAAGCTCCTTTCAAAAACCCTTGGCCGACCGATCCTGCTCCCCGGTGTGCCCTCCTTTGTATTGAACATGCTGCTCGGTGAATTTGCCAATGTTGTCGTAAAGGGTCAGAGGGTTATCCCTAAAAAGTTGATGGAAACCGGTTTTCACTTCAAATTTCCCACCTTGCTACAGGCTCTTGAAGACTTGGAGCGCTGAGGCGCCGTCTCCATGTTTTAGTTCATCTGACCTGTTTTGCTCCCAACACCATGTCTTATCCAACGGTTTGCCGGAGGAATCGCGAAAATTTGTATTTGCACGGTCCTATCGGCCAGGTACAATTAGTAATAATTTACTTTGAATTATCGTATACATGTGACTTTGTTTCCCGCCATTTGCCTCATGCATTAAAATCTTGACATTTTTTAATTCCTACTATAGGAATTTACACTAGGGAGTGTGCTTGGCCAGGTGTATTTTGCGGGAGTTGGCTTCTGGTTGGGTTTTGCAAGGATCGGTCGAAGTGGCGAAACCGCAGGCAATGGAAACAGAATTAGAGAAAGAAAGGATCTGCAGAGATGTCGGAAGGCCGCGTGAAATGGTTCAACGACAAGAAGGGCTATGGTTTCATTGAAACCAAGGATCAGGGAGACGTTTTCGTCCACTACAGTGCCATTGCGTCTGAAGGATTTCGCTCTTTGAGTGAGGGAGATCGAGTAAGTTTCGACGTGGAACGTGGACCGAAAGGACCGCAGGCGACTAACGTCAAGAAACTTGTTTAACCGGTCTAGAGGTCGCCTGGCGGCGACGGCCGCCCGGGGCGCATGGTGACGGATCCAAGGAGGAGGGCCGGAGATTTTTGCCGGCTCTTTTAGTTCAGGAAGGCAGTGGGGAGAAGAACTCGTTTTTATAAACGGGTTGAGATGGACTTAAGGTTGAATTGAAATAGGTGAATAATTATTAGTCGAAAGTAATTATCTGCCGGTATGAACATGCAATCCTGTCAGTCAATGGATATCCATTAGAACAGATTTAGGGCTTGTCCGTAAATAAAACCTTTGTGCTTGCATCCGGCTTTTGGCCTGCTTTGGCCGCTCCTCAATCGCAAAATCCTCGACGTAGCTCCGCTACGCGTGCGGTTTTGCTCAATCGTCGCGACAAAATCAGTCTCAAAATCCGGCGCAATCCCTAAAGGGTTTATTTACGGACAAGCCCTTAGTCTAATCAAGAGTTCCGTTCCATAGAGACCGCTTTTCTTTGAATTTCCTCTCCGTCGTCTATCCCCAGCCAGCAGCAGGTCGCAATTAAATAGCTTCAAGGAGCACTATATGCTGGATATCGCTTAATTCGAAATAAATCCATTGCTTCCCCCGGCGTGTCAAGCGCACACCGCTTAAGTTGTCCGGGGTGATGAGAGCGTGGTCCTTGAGGGAGTATGTCCTACGATAGTTTTAAAAGTTTGCTCCCCTGCCATGATATCGTCGAGGCAAAGATCAATTCGATGACCGGGCGCCGGAAAAAGCAAGTGTTGGATTTCAAAATAAATGGTCAGTTCATTTCTGATTATATGGACCGGCAAGCAGTTCCTGAATTTGAGACAGGTTAGTGATTTCAACTGTTAAAGTGCCAATATCCGAAGACGACACCCTCCCCCGGGGGTCAATGTTGTTGAGTTAAGAGGTCCCGATCCTTGATCGGAGGTCCCGATCCTTGATCGATGGTTCTGGTCCTTGATCGGAGGTCCCGATCCTTGATCGATGGTTCTGGTCCTTGATCGATGGTTCTGGTCTGCGCCCCCTCACAGGGGCGTCTCTTTCTTTTTCTTTCTTTTCCGGGGGTATCGGCCTTACGGCCTCAA
>JARLHO010000083.1 GCA_031292215.1 Syntrophobacteraceae bacterium
CCCCCCAACCCCCAATACTGTTCACTTAATGTTTAACTTTATTCTCTGTGCGCAGGCATGGTCCCAAAAGACTTCCTCCAATTAAGATATCAGAATGTATTTTTATTATTAAGTGAACAGTATTGCCCCAACCCCCCTTTGCAAAAAAGGGGGGCGATCGAGCCAAGCCCCTCCAGGCAAATCTCCGCTAAGGGGTGAGTGGGCGCACGTGCGGGTAATTGTAAGCTTTGCCAAAATAGGGGGGCGATCGAGCCTAGCCCCCTCTAAGGTGTGTCGGCCCTGTTTTCAGTTGTAATATTTGGGAAAACCTCTAAAATTGGCCTCCTTCAATAAGCTTGTGCATGAGTCAACCGCCTGACAGTAAGGTCCCTATGGAAATCAGCATTCTGGGTTCTGCGGGCTCGGAGGCCCCCGGGCAAAATTCTCCCGCATTTCTAATCGATGGCTGTCTACTTCTCGATGGAGGCACCGTCGGGCTTGCCCTGGACAGGATCGCCCGATGCAGCATAACCCACGTTTTGCTAACTCATGCGCATCTGGACCATTTTAAAGGCATACCATTTCTTCTCGATAACCTCGTCGCCGTTAACCCTGCCTGCAACCTCCAGCTTATAAGCGGCAAGGAGGTGATCGCAGATATCCGAAAGCACATATTCAACAACAGGATTTGGCCTGATTTCTCCGTGATTCCCGATCCCCGAAATTCGATATTGAGTTACAGGGTAATTTCCACACGCCGCCCCGAGGTGATCGGAGACTATAAAATCCTTGCGACCCGGGTCAACCACACGGTCCCGGCTTACGGATACCTGGTGGAGCACGTTTCGGGGCCGTCTTTGCTCTATACCGGCGATACCGGCCCAACGGAGGCGATCTGGAAAAGGATGCGCGGACACGATGTGAAAGCGCTCATCGTGGAAGTTTCCTTTCCAAACGAGATGATGTCCTTTGCTCTTACTACAGGCCATCTGTGCCCTTCACTTCTGGAGGCTGAACTCCAAAAGATGGCCGCAATTCCTGACAAGATCTATATTTCGCACCTTAAGGCGCCATTTAGAGCGAAAATCGAGTCCGAACTGGCGCGCATCCCCCATGTTAGCCTGGAACTGCTCGAAGAGGGGACATCCTTTAGCGTTCCATAACGCCGGCCAAGATCTCGTATGTTAAAACGAATCGAACCTTCCATCCTTTTTTTGCTACTGGCCGAAGTTTTGCTGCTCGGCCTTTTCCCTGCCCCGCTCATTTTTAAATCAAACCTTACCGCCGGCGGCGACACCCCGGTTCACTACCTGTCCGCGGTTTTGATGAGCGAGAACCTGCGCCATTTTTTTTCGCCCGTTCTGTGGACAAACGGGGCGTTTGCGGGATTTCCGCTCTTTTTAAACTATTTCCCGCTTCCCTTTGCGCTGATGGCGCTGGTCTCCAGGGCGATCTCCCTCCAGGTAGCCTTCAAGCTGGTAACGCTACTCGCGATCCTCCCGCTGCCCGCAGCCGTATATTTTTGTCTCCGCCGTCTTGGCTATGGACAAAATACGCCCGGCATAGGCAGTTTGCTCTCTTTGCTCTTTTTGCTTACGACAAGGAACTCGATGTGGGGGGGAAACATCTGCTCCACCCTCGCCGGAGAGTTCGCCTACTCCCTGGCCTTCATTTTCTACGTCATCTTCACCGGAAAACTGTATGGGGACGCAGGGGCGGGAAGGTCTTCGACGGCAGGGTCGATCCTCTTGGCCCTGATGGTCCTGTGCAGCGGATACCCCGTGCTCCAGGCGGCGACGGGGTCGTTTTATTTTCTCGCAAGGGGCGGGAGATTTAAATATATCCTGAGGCTCCATGCGGCCGCAGCCGGGCTTGCGGCGTTCTGGCTCCTCCCGCTTTTGTGGCGACTACCCTGGAATACTTCCTATTCGTTTGCCTGGGATTTTCACAGTTGGCAGGAATTCGCCCCGCCTCTTCTCTGGCCCTCGATCGCCGGAGCTGCGCTACTCGCCTTCTGCCTCACACGCGAGGGGTACCGCTCCGGCAGGAAATTTTCGGAGATTTTAAAAGATTCGCTCGACTCCCCGGAGCTCTATCTTCTATGGCAATTCGCAGCGGCGATGGTTGGCTTTAGCCTCGCCTCCTCGCTTGGGCTAGTCGATGCGCGCTTTCTCCCCTTTGCCCAGATATCTCTCGTGCTTCTGGGCGCGGTAGGGTGGGGACACCTGTTATCGCGTCTGCCAAAGCCCGGTATATGTCTTACCGGTTTTTGCGCGGCAACCGTTATTCTTTCGCTCGCAAGCGCCCCTTTTGTCGACAAATGGATTGTCTGGAACTACTCGGGCATGGAATCCAAACCCCTTTGGAATACTTTACGCCAGGTAGACGACACCCTCAAAGGCGATGAAAACAGCCCGAGAGTCGCCTGGGAACATAATGACATAACCAACGAAGCCGGCACGATCAGGGCCTTCGAACTGCTCCCTTTTTTTTCGGGCCGATCGACTCTTGCGGGCCTCTATATGCAATCGGCCCTAAACGCCCCCTTCGTCTACTACCTCGGCTCCGAGCTGGCCGAAACGCCCTCCTGCCCCTTCGAAAAATATTACTACTCACGGCCCGACCCGCAACGCGCCGCCGCGCGCCTGCGGCTGTTTAACGTCAGCCAGGTCGCTGCGGTTTCCGAAAACATGGCGGATGCTCTAAGCCAATCGCCCGACTATGAACCGGGTAAGACTTTCCCCCCCTACGCCATCTTTCGCGTAAGGGGCTGCAGCGACTCCTACGTTGAGCCTCTAAGGTTTAGACCTTTACGGATACCCCCTAAAAACTGGAAAAAGGTACAGTTTGACTGGTTCCGAAAGTCAACTCTCAAGGTACCGCTCGTTGTGGCGTCCAAAAATTCGCCGGGCGATTACTGGAAAACTCTTAAACCCTATGACGGGCGCCCGGGAGACATTGCCGCCGTCCCCATTGCGGGAAGCGAAAACGTCCGGGCCACAGCCGTTTTGGACCGGGGGCATATTACCATCGACACCTCCAGGCCGGGCTTTGCGCTCTGGATAAAGGTCGCCTATCATCCCGACTGGCATATCGTCTCGGGGGAAGGGGAACTCTATCTTGTATCTCCGGCCTTCATGCTTCTTTTGCCAAAGACTTCCCGGGTGGTCCTGGAATTCGATACCTCCGGAGGAATCTACCTTCTGGGCAGGATCTTTTTTTTGCTTACCATCCTGCTCTTGGTGGTCGAAAGGCTTTTTTGCGGCGTTGCGCACTTTCCCCGAGGGATCGCGCCCCGCCCCCTCTTCGGGGCAAACGGCGGGTTTATCCTCTCATTTGCGCTAATGAGCGCAGTTATCGCCACGGGGGTTGTGACGAGAGATTACCGCGACCCGGTGCTCCTCTATCAATTGGGAGTGGCCAAATTCGATAGGCTCGAAAGAGAAGCGCCGTTCCTGCCCGATTCGCCCAAAAATTCCACCGGACTTGCGCAATCGCACAAAGCGCGCGGGCTGGGTCTTTTCGATACATGCATGGCCAAATTCGACCACTGCGCGGTATTCGATAATTGCGAGTCATACAAGGCAAGGATCATGGCGGGGCGTAAAAATTGGAGCGACTTGGGTCCCATGCTGGAACGCTACCTCGAAGACAACCCCGACAGCCGGATGCATGCGCAGGGGCTTTTTTTGATGGGGGAAGCCTCAATGCATACGGGCAGGCAAGACGAGGCGCAGAGGTTTTTTCGAGAGGCCCTTTTTACATGGCCCCCAAATGAAGCGGCTAAACTGGCGGGACTATCGCTTGCAAAACTTATCGGCGCCCGCGCGCTCCAAAAGAGCGCCGAAGAGCTCTTTTCCTCGGGCAAATATCTTAAGGCTTACAACGTCTACGCATCCCTTGCCCTTTCACCCGATGAGGAAATCAGGGGGCAAAGCACACTTGCGCTTGCCTATTGCGCCCTTCGCCTGAAACGAGACCAGGAAGCCTGCGACCTGTTCGTAAAGTGGCTTTCCGCAAATTTCGATGCGCCTCGATCGGCGCAGGTGCAGGCGGACTTAAGACAGTGCCAGGCCGTAATTGCCTATAACCAGGAGCATGTCCAAAGAGAGGCGAGCTCTCCCCCCGGCCGTTCCGGGCCGGTAGTGCGAATCCTGCGATGGGCCGAGCGGGCTTTTCGCTAATCGCCGGTCAATATGCTCAGACACATATGGAGCTGCTGGCCGAAAAAAGTGAAATTCTCGAAGCTTTCCTCATCGAGCTTGCGACCGCTCGATTTTCTGTCCGCGTAGATGACACCTATGGCAACATCCTTTATGGACACAGCCATGATAAAATAAGGACCCATTCCGATCACGCCGAGCAACTCCTCTGTCAGAAGCTTTTTTAGCGAGGCCTCCGGTCTTTCACTCACCCACAGGGGCTTTTTGCTTTTCAGAACGTATCCGAAAACATTTGGAGCATCCGAATTCGCGCTGATTCTAAACATTTCTAAGCAGTTACCTTCTATACACCCCAGCCCGTATTTGCCCTGCAAATATTTCCGGTCCGGGGTAAGGAGCCCGAAAATCACCCTGTCCATGCCTATCCCGCGATATATTCCCTCCAGTACTATCGAAAGCATCAGGTTGAGCTCGCCTCCTCCCGAGCTCATGAGTGTCGAAAGGTCCCGGAGGCTGCCCAACTGTATGGAGGGATCGGGCTTGGGATATCTTTCTTGCCCCGAGGGCTCCAATCCCGCGTCTAAAATTTTCTTTTCGCCGGCTTTTGCATCCTGTGTCGCGATAGCGGCCCGCTCCGTTTTTTCGCAAAATACCTCTCCCGGTACTGGAACCAGGCGGCTGATATTGGCCGTACCGAAGAATTCAGTTACTTCGGCGGCTTCCCGAGCCGATTGATGCAAAATTTCGGTCGTCTCCACAACCGGGAGATGAAAGGTATTGGAAACCTCTTTGATGACTTTTCCGATCCCGGGGGAATCCCACCCTTTCTCGGAGGCTACGGCAACGGCGCAGCCCAGCTTTATACTCCGGACCCTGGGGTCGGTATCGTTTCTATCTCTTATGACCCGTTCGAGAAGCTCGCTCAACTTCCATTCCTGGCTAAGCCTCTCAGTTAGCCGTTGGAGCTTGAATCCAAGGACATCGAGCTCCGCCAGCTCGTCACGCTCGGAGGTAAGCATCGCTTGCTCCAACCTCGCCCCCAGGCTACCCGAAAAACACCAAAACGCTATATTGCCGATTCGCGCGAGAAGAGCCGCGATGAAAACCTCTTCGGGATCGGGGAGCTTAAACCGCAGGGCCAATTTTCGGGCCTGCACGGCGGCGTGGAAGGACCTTGCGACTTCGAAGGCCACCTTTTCTTTATGAAGACCCGAGAGAACGCTTTCAATCAGCGAGATCGCAAGGCATATCTCTTTTATCGCATTGGTCCCCAGCCTCATCACCGCGCGGCTAACGGTTGTTATCCGCTTCGCATAGGGGTTGTAGTACATGCTGTTGGCTAATTTGAGCACGCGAGAAGTAAGAGCGGGGTCTTCGAGAATGGACCAGGCAAGTTCGGAAAAAGAGCAGTTTTCCTTGTTCGCCATCCCGGCGACTTGCTGGACGGTGCGGCTAAAGAGCGGCATATCTTCCAGAACAAGCCGCTTTACCCAATAATCGATACCCCGTTCAGCCATTCTGGTTATCCCACCCTATCTAAAAAAGAAATTCAGAATATCTATCGGAAAAAAACGAGTGTTTCTAAAGAATAATTTAATACGAGGAGACGATAATCCGGCTGGCCATGCACGCCCGGCACGAACCGGAACGCATTTGGGCGGCATCCGATAAAGACAGCACCCCGGTTATGTGCGCCGGGTCTTTTGCATAGGCGAAAAGACGTTGCAGGTCCTTTAAAAACATCTGGCGGATCGCCTCGGTTAGAAGAAAATTCTCATCGCAGGAGGCTACCGGCGAGGTTGCTATCGTCTGCGCCTCGGCTTCGAGGCTCGCTCCATGGTGATAAGCAAGGACTATATCCGTTCTTGAAATTACGCCCGAGGGCAACCCGTCGCCATCTACAATAAGGACCGCGCCCGAGTGGTGCGTCGTTAGCTCCTCGATCGCTTCGGCAAGCGAAGAATTGTTCCCGCGGGAGACCGCGCAGGTTTTCATCGCGTCTCGCACTGTCAAAAACTGCGTGCGATCAAAAGAACCGGTCAGCCCGGCCGCCCCTTGGGGACATGCCCGGCAATAGCGGTAGAGAAGAGCGACCACATCCCCGTAGGAGAGGGTCCCGACCACAGCGCACGGTTCGGCGCCCTGCACAAAGAGTTGATGGACGCCGTTTTTGCGCATGAGGTCCAGAGCCCCGCCCAACTCATCGTCAGGAAAGCAGGTAAGCGCGGGACCGTTCATGATGTCTATCGCCAGGGTTTGCGCTATCGGAAGCCCGCCGTAGAAGGCCCCGACAATGTCGGTCTTCGATACGACGCCCACCGGGCACCCGGTCTTATCGCCGACCAAAAGCGCGCCGGCCTTAAACTTTATCAATTGATTGACACACTGGCCCAAGTACATATCTTGTGGGGCGCGTATCACCTGCCGGCGCATGGCGTCTTCGACAAGCAGTCCCTTCAAGATATCTCGTCTTACTACGACAGGCATAATCTCACAAAAATTTCTGGAGCAAATGGTAGAAAAGATCCGAGATGTAGACGATACCCACCAGGGCGTTTCCTTCGACCACCGGAACGCGGCGGATGTGGCGCTTGATCATCAAATCGGCGATAACCATGACGTGGGTTTGCGGTTTGACGGTCACAACGCTTGTGGTCATGATGTCTGAGACCTGAACGGATTTGACGCGATCGAGAAGTTCGCCGAAGAGCACCTGCGCCTCGAGGTCTTCGATTTCGCTCCACACGTGGATGTGTTTGGGCTGGACAAAAAGCAGGATATCGTAGAGGGAAAGCATCCCGACGAGCCGGTCCGATTCGTCTATGACCATGAGCCCGAAGACCCTCTTGCCTTCCTCCTTGCTCGCGACATGAAACATTCCAACCGCTTCGGCGATGGTGTTGGTCGGGCTGAGGGTGTGAAAGCGCGGGCTCATGATGTCTCGGGCATACATTTCTTTTCGGCTCCCTGTGTTGCACGATGGCGAAAAGGATATTCAATTTGAGCTCTACAGTCAATAGGCCCCTTTCCCGGCCGCTACAGTGGGTCTGTTCTTAGATAAAATATCTATCAAATCCATAGGGTATCCAAATTATCCGCTCAAACGTTTCCCTCCCGTATATATAAGCTCATCCAAGGATAGAGAATAAAGGTCAGGATGGCCCCGATTTCCTCCTTTTCCAGATGAAGTGAATTGGAAAGACAACCTCTACCGTCGGCGCCGGCGGTCTTTAGCAGCCCCGCCCGGAATGAAGCTCAATTTTTCGTTGGCTCGTGCTTAGCCAGCCTTTCGCCCATTCCCGGACGTTCATACCCATACACTTCCTTTGACCAGTCGACCGACCATTTAGCAACGGGCACAATCAATAGACGCAACTCTTTTCCTCTTTCGGTCAAAATGTAGCCATCGACAGTCCGCGCAACTATATCTGCCTCGCGTAGCTCCTTTAGCCGCCTATTTAGAATTGATGGGGAAACCCCTCCACAACGATCCTGAAGTTCGCGGAATTTGAGGGGGCCATCCCCGAGATACCATAAGATTCCCAACGCCCAACGCCGCCCCATCAGGTCAAAGATGGCGTTGATTGGAGAACCGGACTCCGAGCCTCTGATTTTTGTTCCAGGCTTTAGAACAGACATTTCAGACCGGCGCCCCGGCAACAATCTCGGCGCGGGTTTTGCCTGCAAGCCCGATTGAGCCGTTGTCGAATTCCTCTATGAAAACAACGAACTTATCCGCTGGAACTTTCGTGATATCAACTGCGGTATCGGTCAGTTCCTTGATAAGACGAGTCTTGACGTCCTGGCTGAGTGGGTGGGTAGCGATTCTAATGACCGGCATGATCTTCTCCTTTGCCCAGATTAAATTAGTTCCAAGTGATACTGAAACTGTAGCATGCTACTAAAACAATAGCAAGGGCCTTTACGCTCCGAATTTTTGTGCAGGCACCGCGGCGCTACCCCGCACAGATGCAAATGAGCCGGAACGGCTTTTACTCTGCGGTCTCTGCGGTGGATTTTCTTGCTTTTGGCAAGTAGAACAAATTTACCCGGCTCCCACCGCCATAAAAGCGGACAATTCATTCACAATAAAAAAGTTGGGTATTCCGGCGATTCCGACCACCCATTTAGACGTCGTCATCCTCGACAAGGATTTCACAGAGGGCGCGAAAGACTTCCATAAGATATGCGATATCATTTCGGCCAAAGGCGAGCAAGTCCATGTCTCTAGTCGGGCGGTACGGGGCGCGATGCCAGAGAGCGTATAGCATGGCGCCCTTTAGCAGGGATTTCGTCCTCCATTCGGATCGGCCTATCCTGTACAATAGTCTTTCCAGCACGTAGCGGGTCAACACCAGATCGAAGGCCTCGGATTTCTCCCTGGCAAGGTTTAAGAGGCGCTGCCGCACAGATTTCCCCAACTTTGCGAGATCGGCTCTGCATCAAGCAAGCGACTCCATGTAGGGTCTCATCACATTGGCGATGCGACAAATCTTCGCATAATGCCAAAGATCGTCCATGGTGCAGCCCCGCTCCCGCAGGCATTCCCTCAGAGCTTCAAGCGCCACATCGAGGCCGATCTTGTTACGATACTTGAAGCAGTCGGCTACGGTTTTGGCAGGCCCATAGACTCTCACCGTGACCCCCTGTATGAGATGCTCATCGATTCCGAATCGAAGGGATTGTCCCGAAAAACGCACAATATGAAGCGGTAGACCCTCCACCTTGGGCTTCCTCGCCTTGACATCGATGGCCATCCAGACTTCGAACGGAGGCTGAGTGGTCAGGTTGTGGAAACGCAGGGCCGAGAGAAGACAGATCACTCCATGAGGGACCCTCTTGCACATCTGCGCAAGGCTGTAGTGTTCGCTGACTTCAGCGTTCGGAAGAGTGTAGAGACCTCGCCCCACCCGCTGCACCACGCCTGCGCGGTAGAGTCTGGACAGATATTCGCGGGGGATGCCGTAGGGCTCCAGCTCTTTTGGGCGAAAGATCCCTGCCCCTTTTACGATTTCTATGATCCGCTCTGTTCCACACTGGACCATTTTAGTTCCTGGTTACTTTTACTATATGTCGGTAGTTATAAGCTATTACCGACATTATGTAACTACGTCCGGCCTCAAAAGTCAACTCACAAGCGGCGGGAGAGTAAATCCCCCCGACCCCCCTTTGCAAAAAAAGGGGGGCGATTGAGCCTAGCCCCTCCCTGCGCGTCACTACAAGCGGGAGTGGAGGGCTTCGCGGTGGGACTTAAAACCACGGTTGCAATAGCGAACATGATGATTAATCTGGCGCTACGAGGGCAAATGCGTGTATTATAGACTTGCCATGAATGGACGACAGAAGCCGGTTGCCTTAGCGCCTGTCCTCGCGGTCCCGCCGTTTGCGGGCTTGGGCGGGGGACCGAAAAAAGGCCCTCAGCGGCGAGGAAGGCGCTCAACTCTCTTCTGGCGGTTTCAGTAGTCGCGCGCGGCCGCGCTGTCAAGCCACTCTAGTGATCCACAACAAATAAGGAGGATTGCCATGTCCGTTTACAAGATCGTCGAACTTGTCGGAACCAGTCCGAATTCGTGGGAAGAAGCCGCCAAGGATGCCGTGGAGACAGCGACCAAGAGTCTCAGGGATCTAAGAATTGCAGAAGTGGACAAGCTGGACATGCGGATCGAAAACGGTAAAGTCATCGAATACCGTACGCGCGTAAAGCTGTCCTTTAAATACGAGGGCACCGATTGATAAGATAGCGAAAAGCCCCGCCAAAGGCGGGGCTTTTCGCCTTCCATACATTTGCGTCCCGCTGTCTACGCCCCCCGGGACGAGAAATCCCGCAGTGATTCTAAATTGTCCGGCCGCCTGTTTACTTCTCCAACAGTCCCCTCGCAATGATTAGCCGCTGGATCTCGCTTGTGCCCTCGTAGATGGTGGTTATACGAACATCCCGGTAGAAGCGTTCGACGGGGAAATCATTGGTGTAGCCGTAGCCGCCAAGCATCTGAATCGCATCGTAGCAGGCCCGGTTTGCGGATTCGCTCGCATACAGCTTGCCCATCGAAGCCTCCCTCGAATAAGCTCTCCCCTGGTCCTTGAGGCAGGCCGCGCGAAGCAAAAGAAGGCGCGCCGCCTCAAGCCTTGTGTAGTTGTCTGCGATCATCCACTGGATGGCCTGCTGCGAGGCGATGGGCTTATCGAACTGAATTCTATCCTGCGCGTATCTGGTCGCAAAATCCATGGCGGCAAGCCCGATGCCAAGGGCCATGGACCCGATTCCGATCCTTCCTCCGGCAAGCTCGGCAACGGCGATGCGAAACCCATCGTTTACCCCGCCAAGCATGTTTTCCCGCGGCGCCTTGCAGTTTTCAAAAATCAGCTCATTGGTCGATGATCCGTTTTGCCCCAACTTGTGCTCATCTCTTCCGACCGTAAAACCCGGGAAATCGGGCTCAACGATAAACGCACTGATCCCCCTGCCCTTCCTGGCCTCTTTGTCGGTAACCGCCCAAACCACGAAACAGCCCGCATACTCGGCGCTGGAAATAAAAATCTTGTTGCCATTGAGCACCCAGTAGTCGCCCTCAAGAACCGCGGTCGTACGCATTGCCGCCGGGTCCGACCCCGCGCAGGTCTCGGTAAGGCCAAAACTGCCCGCGCAGTATCGGCCGTCGCAAAGGGGAGGAATATATTTTTCTTTTTGCTCCTCTGTCCCGACGACCTGGATCACCTCGGCCACCATGTTGGTTACCGAGGCCGTAACGGCGGTGGACGCGCATGCGCGCCCGAGTTCGGTCATGACGAGCGAAAAGGCGACGCTGCCGGCCCCCGATCCCCCATACTCGGGGTCAACGTTTAACCCCATAAACCCAAGCTCTGCGAGTTTTTTGAGATTGGCCTTAAGGATGTCGCGATCCTTGGTCCTGTCGATTTGCGCCGCAACGGGTTCGAGTTCCCGCCGGGCAAACTTTGCGGCGGTCTCCCGGATGATTCTTTGCTCTTCGTTTAGTTCGAAATCCATGCCACCGGTCCCTTATAGATATTCGTAGAATCCACGACCGCTCTTTTTGCCGAGCCACCCCGCCTCCACGTATTTACGCAGAAGAGGACAGGGCCTGTACTTGGAGTCGCAGAAACCGTCGTAGAGGGTCTCCATTATCGCCAGGCAGGTGTCAAGACCTATCAGGTCGGCAAGGGCGAGCGGCCCCATCGGGTGATTCATCCCAAGCCGCATGACCGTGTCTATGTCCTCTCGGGTCCCGACACCGTGATAGAGGCAAAAAACGGCTTCATTTATCATGGGCATGAGGATCCGATTGGCGATAAAGCCCGGGAAGTCGTTTGAAAGGGCCGGCGTCTTTCCGAATTTAACCGAAAGCTCCCACGTTGTCTTAAAGGTTTCCTCGGAAGTCGGCAGTCCCCGAATCACTTCGACAAGCTTCATAACCGGCACGGGATTCATGAAGTGCATGCCGATCACCTTACCTGGCCTTTTGGTCTGTGCGGCTATGCGCCCGATGGGAATCGAGGAGGTGTTGCTCGCAAGTATTGCCCCCGGCCCGCAGATCGAGTCGAGGTCTTTAAACAACTGAAATTTTATCGGTTCCTTCTCGGTGGCGGCTTCTACGACAAAATCGGCGGCCGAAAGATCTTTTAGGCTCGTGCTGGTCTTGATGCGTCCCAGCACGGCGTCTCGATCCTGCGCGCTCATTTTCCCTTTTTCCACATTTTTTGCCAATATGGAGGCGATGTTTTTTAGACCGCGATCGACAAATTCATCCTTTATGTCGTTCATAATCACCTGCAGACCGCTCGTCGCTGCGACCTGAGCGATCCCGTTTCCCATCTGCCCGGCCCCTATAACTCCAAAAACCTTTACTTCCATAGGATTTTTCCTTTCCAGTCCTCTATCTTCTTACCACCATGGCAACGGCTTCACCGCCTCCAAGGCACAGGGAAACAAGGCCCGTCTTCTTACCGGAGCGACTCATCTCATAGAGCATCGTCACCAGCAGGCGGCAGCCGCTGGCCCCTATGGGATGTCCCAAAGAGACGCTGCCCCCAGCAGCGTTCACCTTCGAAGGGTCGAGTTGTAGTTCCTTTAGCACGCAGACCGTCGAGCCGCTAAAAGCTTCGTTTATCTCGAAAAGATCAACGTCTTCGATGCGCAGCCCCTCTTTTCCCAGGCATTTGGGAACCGCAAGGATCGGCGCCACCAGAACGTATTTCATATCGATGCCGCTCGAAGCCTGCGCGCCGATCGTTGCCATCACCGTACATCCCAGTTCCGTAGCCTTTTCCCTGGACATGACAACGACCGCTGCGGCCCCGTCGCTTATAACCGATGAATTCCCCGCGGTGGTAACGCCCCCCGCTTTAAACGCGGGCTTCATTTTCGCCAACTGCTCATAGGTAGTCTCTCTCGGGCATTCATCCTTTGAAAAAACCACTTTCTCACCCTTTCGGGGCGGCAACTCCACCGGGACGATTTCCTCGATGAAGCGGCCCGCTGCAATCGAGGCCAGCGACTTTTCGTAAGACCGGGCGGCGTAGCGGTCCTGGTCTTCCCTTGAAACCGAGTATCTTTCGCAGCAAAGCTCGTTTGAAATGCCCATGTGAAAATCGTTTACTATGTCCCACAAACCGTCGTGAATCATGTGGTCGAGCAGGACTCCATTGCCCATCCGATAGCCGCTGCGCGCCTTTTCCAGGTAATAGGGGGCCATGCTCATGTTTTCCATCCCCCCGGCCACAACGACTTCGGCATCCCCTGTCTGAACGGCCTGGGCGGCCAGCATCACCGCCTTCAGTCCAGAACCGCAGACCTTGTTGATTGTGAGGGCCTCGATTTCCCATGGCATACCTGCTGCGACCGCAGCCTGCTTGGCCGGATTCTGACCGTAGCCACACGGCAGCACCAACCCCATAATGACCTCGTTTACCGCTTCCTTAGCTATTCCCGCTCGCCTGATCGCCTCTTCGATCACGATGCCGCCCAGCCTGGTTGCCCCGACAGCGCTTAGCGATCCATTAAAGCTCCCAAGCGGGGTCCTTACCGCGCTAACAATTACGGCTTCGCGCATTCTCTATCTCCTTATATTGTCACTATTTTTAACTTCTCCCGTACAAACTCTATGGGCCGCGAAATGACAAAGGTCTTGTCACGCGACTGCCCCCCCCTTAGCAGCCTGATTTCAGACTTGGAAACACCCAGAAACCCGGCAAGAAACGCGATGCATTCCCGGTTCGCCTCCCCCTCGACGGGTGGCGAACTGATGCGGATTTTTAGCCTTTGGCCGAAAAGGCCCGAAAAGCCGCTCCTTGCCGCCCGGGGCTGAACGTGGACCAACAAGAGGGTTTCTGCGCCCCTTTCGGACAAATAGGTCGAATCATCGTGGGCCATGGAGGCTCCCGCACGTTAAATTTTTCACAGGCCCTCGCTCATTGACACGCCGCGCCATGCTGGAATATATATCTCAATTGCCGGTAACCGAAGCAAAAAGACACGGCGCGGAGCAATTTGATGCCGGCCAACCGCTCACCCCCCGTTGAGGATTTCCATGGTGAAGGTTTTTGGAACTCTCATCATTTTCTTCGCACTATCGGCGTCTGCGCTGGCCGCCGCCCCTGCGGCGGAAGAGTTTTCGGCCCGCCTGTTTATGTTGCCTAAAGGCGCCTCCCCCGTTCGCGGCAGGATTTTTGTAAAAGGGGACAAAGTGCGCCAGGAAACCTCCGGCCCGGACGGCGCGCAAATCATGGTTTTCCGCCCGGACAGGAAAGTTACCTGGATGATAACCGGCGGGGGGCAGGTGTGCCTGCAGATGCCTTATCGGGCCTCCGACAATGATTTTGAGGAGTGGAAGTCGATAAAGGCGACAAACCCCCGATTTCTCGGAAAAGAAACCGTTTGCGGCCTGCCATGCAGTAAATACCAGGGGGCGGAAAACGGCAATGAGACCCTCTTTTGGATTTTTGAACGATTATCTTTTCCCGTAAAGGTCGATAACCAGGATAAAACTATCGAGTACACCGACGTCAAGCAATGCAGGCTCGACGATTCCCTTTTTAAAATTCCGCCATCGTGCAAAAAGGCGACTATCAGGATAGAGCCGCCGTAGGAGCCGAAGAGATGGTCCAATTACCGGTTTCGGACAATTCGCATTTCAGGGTTGAGCCGTCCAAAATAATCGCCCTTGGCCTAAACTACCGCAGCCACATCGCCGAGAGCCATTCGGTCAAAGTGAGCGGCTTTACGGACGAAGTCCCTGCGGAACCCATACTTTTCCCGAAAACCCCGAACGTTTTGATCGGGCCGGGCGAACCCATAGTGATTCCCGCGTTTCTGCTCGACTACGGCTTCGAAGATCTTAGGACCGACTACGAAGCGGAACTGGCGGTAATAATCGGGAAAAGATGCAAAAACATAATGGCCCGGGAAGCCTTTGACCATGTTTTGGGCTACACGTGCATAAACGATGTCAGTCAGCGAAACATCCAGTCGGGCGACCGTTCGGGATGGTTCAGGGGCAAATCCCTGGACACCTTCGGCCCCGTTGGGCCCCGGGTAGTCCTGCGGGAAGAAATCGGCGATCCCCAGGCGCTTCGCATCCAGTGCCGGTTAAACGGCGCAACCGTCCAGGACTCCAACACCTCGCAGATGATTTTCCCCATCGATCGGATGATAGAATTCCTATCCAAAAACTTCACGCTCATGCCAGGAGACATAATTGCCACGGGAACTCCCGCAGGCGTTGGACGAATCCGCCATGGAGACGTAGTGGAGGTGGAGATAGAAAAAATCGGCGTCCTGACCAATCCCGTGGTTGAAGAGTGGAAGCTGTGATCGATTCCATTGGGTCACACCGGGGCTCCCCTGGAAGTCGCCCCCGGGCCGGCGGTTTGTGTTTCCTACCTGTAACGGCTTGTGCTACAAGATATATTACTGTTTAAGAATGATTATTTCCTACGATTTCTCTCATCGTTTGAGGTGAGAGTGACGATCCTTGGGAGGAGGAGCAGGCAAGGCCTGCCTTCTTAAGCCACAGTCACACCCCGAGGTCATTTATGGGCTTGCCACAGCCTTACCCAATACGCATTCTTCTCGTCGAATACAGCGAGGACGTCTACTCGTTTGTCCGCGACCTGCTTTCGTCCCGCAGCCCTTCAGGAAGCACGCTGCGACGGGTTCCCGATTACGGCGAGGCCCTTGACGCCATGCTGAGCGCAGAATTTGACATCTGCCTTCTTGGCCGCCCGACAGGAACTCGGAGTGCAATGGAGTTTCTGGGCGAAGTCATTTTTTTAGATCCTCCAACCCCTGTGATTTTTCTTACCGGTTCGCTAGATCGGGAGAGCGGCCCTTTGGCCATGAAAAGAGGCGCGGTCGACTACCTTGCCAAGGACCAGCTCTTTGCTGCGCCCCTGGAAAGGTCGATTCGCCACGCGATGGAAATCCGGGGCAAAAATGAAGCCCAACGGGCCCTGCGTGAAAGCGAGGAGCGCTACAGGCTGGCAATGGAGGCTGTCGATGAAGGGATTTGGGACTGGTGCATAAAGACCGGCAAGGTATGGCGCAATAAGGCGCTTTCCTTGATGCTCGGCTATCCGGACGAAGAAGACAAGGGCCACCTGGAAGAATGGCGAAGTCTTGTCCATCCCGACGATATCGCTAAGGCATGCGGCGCCTTGCGCGCCTACCTCGAGGGCAGGATAAAAAAATATGACATCGAGTACCGCATGGTCCATAAGTCGGGAAAAATCGTCTGGATTCATTCGCGGGGCAAAGTCGTTTCCTTCGATGAAGACGGCCATCCATCGAGAATGATCGGCACTCATTTAAATATAACCCAGCGCAAACGGGCAGAGGGAATGCTGCACCTGTCCGAGGAAAAGTTCGCGGCGGCTTTTGCCAACAATCCGGCAGCCATTGTGATGACTCGCCTTGAAGACGGGCTTTTCTTCGATGTAAACGATACGTGGCTGGCCCTTACCGGCTACGGGCGCCACGAGGTAATCGGAAATAAGGCCAGGAAGATGAGCATCTGGCCAACGGCTGCAGATTTTTCCCGCTTCGCCGGGGAGTTGCGCGAAAAGGGCTTCGTGAGGGGATGGGAGCAGGAGTTTCTAAAAAAATCCGGTGAGCGGTTTGTGGCGCAAATATCGGCGCAGATCCTGACCGTTTTGGGCGAGAAAATGGTTCTCGCAACGCTTGTGGATATCACCGCGCGAAGGTGTGCGGAGGAGGAGCTCCAGTTTCACAAGACGATCCTCGAAGAGACCGGAAGGATCGCCAAAGTCGGAGGGTGGCGCTTCGATGCGCTCACCGGGCAAGGGGTTTGGACAGAGGAAGTGGCTCGTATCCATGATCTGGACCCGGCTGTTCCGACGAGCAGGGACATCGGCATGCAATATTACGTCGGAGAGTCTAAAGAAAAGATCGAGATCGCAGTCAAAGAGGCGATCGATCGCGGGCTCCCCTATGACCTCGAACTCGAAATCGTTAGCGCCACGGGCGCCCGCAAATGGGTTCGAACCATCGGCCACCCGGTGATAAGAGAGGGCCGGGTAGTGGAAGTGAAAGGTTCCTTTCAGGACATAAGCGATCGTATTCAGATAGAAACCGCTCTTCGCGAATCCGAAAAACGGTTCCGGTCCCTTGTGAAAATGGCGCCGGTCCCCATGGGCCTGGTCGAACGCGACGGAACGATCGGTTTCCTAAACGATCGCTTTACCCAGCTCCTGGGCTACACTACCCGGGATATCCCGACCATCGACGCATGGTGGGACCTGGCCTATCCCGATATAGGCTACCGGAATCGAGTTGCCCGGGCGTGGAAAGAGGCCCTGGCCGGGGCGGTGCGACAAGGTGGTTTGATAAAGCCCGCCGAATTCGAAGTGGTCTGCGGGGATGGAACCACGAGGGTGATCGAGAGCTCGGCGATCGTTATCGGAGATTCGGCTCTGGCTTCCTTTTTCGACCTCACGGAGCACAAACGGGCCGAAGTCGCCCTGCGCGAGTCGGTAGAAGAGAAAACCGCCCTGCTAAATGAAGTCCATCACCGGGTTAAAAACAACCTCCAGGTTGTTTCGAGCCTTTTGGGCCTTCAAGCCGGCCGCACCGACAACCCCGTAGCGCTCGATATCCTCAAAGACACGCGCAACCGGGTGAAAGCCATGGCCCTTTTGCATGAAACACTCTACCGTTCCGGAAACCTCGCGCGCATAAATTTTGCCGCTTATGTCAAAGACTTGTGCGGGCAACTGCTGATCTCGTTTGGTCCGGTGGCCAAGCGGGTCGAACTGGAATATGAAATGACGCGGATCGATCTTTCGCTAAAACATGCCATACCTTGCGGCCTGATCGTTGCCGAGTTGGTTTCAAACGCTTTAAAGCACGGATTTACCGGCGATCGTTCGGGCAGGATTTGCCTGGGGCTCGCTATAAGCGGGCGGCAAACGCTTGCGCTGAGTGTGCGTGACGAAGGCGTGGGACTGTCGAAAAGCTTTGATCCCACAGGGGCGTCCACGCTGGGGATACAGCTTGTTTCAAGACTCTCCGCTCAGTTGGGGGGGCAATTGGAAGTAAAGCAGCCCCGGGACGGGGGCGCTTATTTTCGGGTGGTTTTTCCGATGCCCCAAGACAGTATCTTGCAGGATGGATCATGAAGCAGTCACGTATTCTTGTTGTCGAGGATGAAGCCATCGTCACCATGGAAATCGAGCAAAGGCTCACCGCCATGGGATACCTTGTGGCCGCAGTCGCCTCAAGCGGCGAGCAGGCGCTGCGTTTGGCGGGTGAGAAGCGCCCTGACCTCGTTCTCATGGATATCGGCCTCGATGGGGATATGGATGGAATAAGCGCCGCCGAAAAAATTCGCAGCCGGTTCCACGTGCCAACGATCTTTCTTACGGCCTACTCGGAGGATTCCACCCTTGAGCGGGCCAAACGGGCGGAACCCTGCGGCTTTTTGCTAAAGCCCTTTGACGATCGTGAGCTAAAGGCCGCCATAGAGATAGCGCTGCACAAACATCGCACCGAAGAAGAGCTCCGGCGCATGAACAGGCTCTACAACGTCCTTAGCCAGGTGAACCAGACCATCGTGCGCGCGGAGTCCAGAGAGCAATTGCTAGACATCGTCTGCCGCCTCCTCGTCGAGCGGGGGGACATGGATCTGGCATGGGTCGGATGTCTGGAACCCGGCTCGTCGCACATCCACCCGGTGGCAAGTCATGGGGACTGTGAAATAATTGGCGAGCCGAATTTTTTCTCCACCAGCCCCATCGAGGCGCAGTCCAATCCCGGCATGGCCATCCTTAAAGGCGAGCCATATATCTGCAACGAGTGCGGGAAAAGTCCTTGCCCCTACCCGAGCGAAAAAGCCCCGCAACGTTTTGGTTTTAAGTCCTGCGCGTCTTTCCCCCTGTGGTTTCAGGAAGAGGTCTTCGGCGCTCTTACCATCTGCGTTCAGGAACGGGGGTTTTTTCGCGCAAAGGAAATCGATCTTCTAAAAGAGGTGGCTGCAGACATCTCCTTTGCGCTCGATAAAATCGAGGGAGACGCCCGGCGAAGCCTTGCCGAAAAATCCCTGGCCGCCGGCGAGGAGCGACTGCGCCTCTTCATAGAGCATGCGCCGGCCGCCCTTGCGATGTTCGACCGGCAAATGCGCTACCTGAGTGTGAGTCGCAGGTGGCTTAGCCTCTATAATCTCGGCGAGCGCGATGTGGTCGGCCTCTCGCACTACGAAGTCTTTCCCGAGATCACCGAGACCTGGAAGAGAGTTCACCGCCGGGGACTTTCGGGCGAGGTCGTGCGGGCTGCGGACGACCGCTTCGTAAGAGCCGACGGCTCCGCTCACTGGCTCCGGTGGGAGGTAAGACCATGGCTCGATGCAAACGGCGATATCGGCGGCATCGTGATCTTTACCGAGGACATTTCCGAGCGAAAGCGCGCCGAGGAGTCACTCCGTGAGAGCGAGGAGCGCTACAGACTGGCGATGGAGGCAACCAGTGACGGCCTGTGGGACTGGGATCTCGTTACCGGCGATATCTATTACAGCCCGGGATATTTTCGCATGCTGGGGTATGAACCCGGAGAATTTCCGGGCATATCCGGCGCCTGGGTGGATCTCATTCATCCCGAGGACCGGCGCGACGTCCTGGCTGCCAACGAGGCTTGCATCAGAAACGACTCGCCCTCTTTTAGCGTCGAGTTCCGGATGCGCTCCCGCGACGGCGCCTGGCGCTGGATCCTCGGACGCGGCAAAGCGGTTAGACGAGATACCGAAGGGCTTGCATTGCAGGTGATTGGAACGTACGTAGACATTACCGAGCGAAAACTCAGGGAAAAGGAGCTCGAAAAACTCCATCGGCACAATGAAAGCATCCTCAACGCGGCAGGAGAAGGCATTGTAGGTTTGGACGACAAAGGAAAAATTACTTTTGTAAACCCTGCGGCGCTGAAGATACTCGGGTATGAGGCTATTGAGTTGACGGGTTTTTCTTTGCATGCTCTTGCCCATCATCACAAAGCCGACGGGAGTCTTTACCCGGAAAAAGAATGCCCGACGCATGCAACACTCAAAGAAGGCGTTCCCGTTCGTATCCAGGACGAAGTCCTTTGGAAAAAAGACAGCACCCCGTTTCCGGCCGCCTACTCGGCGACCCCGATCGTTTATGACGGCAAGATTTCGGGTGCTGTGATCACTTTCCGAGATATTACCGTACGCAAGGAAGCTCTGGACGCATTGCGGGAAAGCGAGGTGAAATACCGAAATATCTTTGAAAACGCCGTGGAGGGAATTTTCCAGACAACCCCCGGGGGAAGGTACCTTAGCGTGAATCCGGCCCTTGCCAACATGTGCGGCTTTCAAAGCCCGGGCGATATGGTGTCGTCTATCGAAGATATAGCCAGTCAGCTCTATATAGACCCTGAAGAGCGCTCCGCGCTTAAGGCATTGCTCGATACCGAAGGGATTGCCAAAAAATTTGAGACCCGTTTCCGACGGACCGACAGTCGAGTGTTGTGGGTTTCCATTAACGCCAGGGCGATCCGGGATGAACAGGGGAATTTGCGCTGCTACGAGGGAACTGTCGAAGACATCTCGGAGCGCAGGCAGCATGAACGGGAACTGGAAATGGCCGTTGATTTCCTGCGCCTTATGCAGGAGGCTGGCGACAGGCAGGACATGGTCCAAACCTCGATAGCGTTTTTTAAAGAGCGGTTGGACTGCGAAGCGGTCGGCATCCGGCTGCGGGAGGGAGAGGATTACCCCTATTTCGAGTCCACCGGATTTGCGCCCGGGTTTATCCTGGCCGAGAATTCTCTTTGCACCCGTGGAGAAATGGGTGAGGTCGCCCGTGACGGCGACGGCTACCCCGCCCACGCCTGTATGTGCGGAAATGTCATCCGCGGCCGATTCGATCCCTCCAAACCTTTTTTTACCGAAAACGGAAGTTTCTGGACAAACAACACGACGCAACTGCTTGCGACAACCTCGGAAGCCGACCGAAAGGCCCGAACGCGCAACCGGTGTAACGGTGAAGGATATGAGTCGGTGGCCCTGATCGCGCTTCGCGCCGGCGCGGAACCAATTGGGCTGCTCCAGATAAACGACCGGCGAAAAGAGCGCTTTTCATGCGAGGACATTGCCCTCTGTGAGCGGCTGGCGGGTTTTTTGGCCGTGGCCCTGGCCAAATTCGATTACCAGGATAAGCTGCGCGAGAGCGAGGAACAGTTTAAGACCATGTTTGAAATGGCCTCCATCGGCATAACGCAAACTGATCCCAAGACTCGACGATGGGTTCGTGTAAATCAGAAGATGTGCGAGATTACGGGATATTCCTCCGACGAACTGTTGGGGATGCACGTTGAGGAACTCACCTACCCTGAAGACCGCGAGATGGACAAGGTGGAATTTGAGAACCTCATAAGCGGGAAATCCCCGATTTTCCATGTCGAGAAACGCTATGTGCGAAAAGATGGCGAGCCAATATGGGTTAACGTAAACGGCGCGCTCATCCGGGATTCCGCCGGTCAGCCGGTTAAAACGGTTACCACAATCGAAGACATAACGGAGCGCAAGCGCCTTGCGGAGGAACAGGCGCTGGCGGAAGCCCAGCTCAGACAGGCCCAGAAGCTCGAAGCGCTGGGAACGCTTGCCGGCGGGGTAGCCCACGATTTCAATAACATCTTGAGCATAATCATGGGATATGCCGAACTTTCCAAAATGGAGACCGAACCCGGGAGCGCAATGGGAGAAAACCTGCAGGAAATACTCACCGCAAGCACCAGGGCCAAGGAATTGGTGCAGCAAATCCTCGCCTTCAGCCGCAGGTCCGAGTACCAAAAGTTGTCCTTGCGACTCGATACAATCGTAAAAGACGCCATGAAAATACTCAGGCCGTCTTTACCCTCGACTATCGAGATAAAAACCGAAGGGTTCTCCAATTCGGAGGTCTTCGCCGACCCGACGCAAATGCATCAGGTCCTGATGAACCTGTGCACCAACGCCTCCCATGCAATGCGGGAAAAGGGCGGAGTTCTCCGGGTCGGCCTGCGCGATATCGCGCTCGAAGCCGAAGACACTCGATCTTTTACTGTAAAACCCGGCCGCTATGTGGAGCTGAGAGTAAAAGATACGGGCCACGGCATCGACCCGAGAATAATCGATTCGATCTTCGATCCCTTTTTCACCACCAAAAAATTGGGTGAAGGAACGGGGCTCGGACTGTCGGTGGTGCATGGAATCGTAAAGGGTCATGGGGGCGCCATAACGGTCGAGAGCATGGTTGACGGGGGAACCGCGTTTACCGTGCTTATCCCGGCGCTTGAAGCCGCCAATGAACTTAAAAAGGAAGAAACCGCCCCCCCGTTTTCCAGGGGCAAGGAGAGGATCCTCGTAGTCGATGACGAGCCCTCCCTGGCCGAGATGGTGCGCACGATGCTTTCACGATTCGGATATGACGCGGTTTCCTGCACGAGCGCAACGGAAGCGCTCAACATCTTCAGAGATCGGCTCGAAGATAAACCTTTCGACCTTGTCGTAACCGACATGACCATGCCCCGGCTTACGGGCGAAGACCTTGCCCGCGAGATTTCAAGACTTCGCCCCGAGGTCCCGGTAATACTCATGACCGGCTTTAGCGAAAAGATAGATGCCGAAAAAGCAAAATGGTTGGGAATAAGGGGGTTTTTGATGAAACCGGTCGTGCTAAATAGTTTGGCCGCTCTTATTCGAAAGCTTCTCGAAGGGGCGAATTGAGGTTTTCATCAGAAACCGTATTCTATAGCCTAACTCCATACTTCAGATCGAGCAAGCGCCCACGGGGCCGCCCAGTGTCTGTGTCTGTGCATGACGGCGGCTTATGCCCTCCATAAATGATTGCCGGCTAATTCCATCTGTTTATTCGAGAGCCCCAAAAGTCACACGATCGTTTCCCGGGTCATGCAAAGTCTCGCTCACGACCAAGGCGTCGATCGACTTGGAGCGGCGTACCCGATCTCCTCGACTTCAGCCTCGCTCAGTTCGCCGATCACAATAGTTGAGCCTGCCCCAAACGGGCGAGTGCGTCCAACGGAAGCCGGCTCGGCGCTTCATTACCGATCCCCGCTAGTGTCGCTATTGGGGTCGCCACAATGTAGCAAGCGCTACAGATTCCCTTTTTTCGATAGGTTATGCTGCGTGACAGGATCACAAGCGATAGGAGAAGAGAAAAGATACCGAGGCGCCAAAACGGCCTTGCAACACGGAAGAGGGCAAATTCCATCTTTGCGGAAAAAGGATGGATTTTGGCACGCAAGGATGAACCTTCACAGTCAGCGTCTATTTTGACGAAAGGATGACTTATGGCAAAGATACCCGATGAAGTGCAGGATTTTGTAAAGAACAAAATGGCATGGGTAGCGACGGCCTCACCCGACGGCATGCCGAATACCACACCCAAGGGAACCGTCCAGGTTATTGACGAGGAGCGCATCGTTTTCGCCGATCTGTTTTCCTTCAAGACTCGTGATAATCTGCAGAAAAATCCCAAGGTCGCCGTAACTGTAGTTGACCTGGAGAAGTACAAAGGCTACCAGTTCAAAGGATCCGCTGAGTTGGTTGATTCCGGCCCGATATTCGATCGGGTGGTGGAGCAATTGAAGAAGGCGCCGATGCAATTGCCCGATCCAAAATATGTGGTGATAATCACCGTGGATTCGATTTTCGATCAATCCGTGGGTCCCAAAGCGGGTCAACAGATCGTATAGCCTGACTGGAGCGGGGGGCCATATAGGTCGAGCCCTTCGGCCGGCTTATACGGCGAACCCCGCCCGGAGGCGATGGAAGGAGGGCGCCGACCATGTACCCGCAAATTCCAAGGAGGTGGAGTTGAATACTACAGCCAAATCCGGACGGACTTTGATCGCATGCAGGATTTTTGAGGAGGAACTCCATGCGGTCCTTGATACCGAATTGGGATGCGAGGATATCCAGATCGTGTGGGTGGATTCCGGGCTGCATTGTGACCTCAACCTCCTTGAGGAAGAGCTTGCAAAGGCTTTTGCCACTGCGAGGATAGCCGGCCGCGATGTTCGCATGCTCTTCGGACGGGGTTGCCATCCCGAAATCGATTCTCTCGCTGGAAAGTGCGCCATTCGAACAACTCCTGTAAAGAACTGCATCGAAGCCTTTCTCGGTGAGAAAGCAAAAAAACCGGCAGAGGATCGCACGGTTGTAATGACTCCCACCTGGATCAGAACATGGCCGCATTCCGTAAGGACCTTTTTGGGGTGGAACGAAGTGGACATTCGAATGAATATGGGAAGGTATGACAGAATCCTTGTGGCCGATCCAGGTCTGAATCCGCTAACGGATGAGGAGATCCTCGATTTCTTTGACCTCGTCCAGGTCCCTGTCGAAGTTATGTCTTTGGATTTGGGTCTTTTCAGGGAGACTGTCGCAAGGCTCCTTGAATGAGGGATGTCGATTCATGCCCGGGACATTCCTATTCAGAGCGGGCGCAGGGAAAGTGACGCCATGGGATGCTTGTGCGAAGAACTGATTGGAAAAGGTATCGAGATATCTCCCACATGCATTGGCCAGATGTGGGTGTTTGCAAATCTAGCCCCCCCGGAGTTGTCGGCGGTCGTCAAATCCGCTTTGCGCAAGAAATTGGACCGAGGACAATACGTATTTATGCAGGGAGACCCCGGCACGGAAATATCGCTTATCAAAGTTGGCCGGGTAAAGCTGAGCAAGCTCATGGAAGACGGGTCCGAGATAACTCTAGATATTCGCAAGGCGGGCGATTTCCTGGGTGAGAACCTGCTCAGCGAAGAAATCGACTATCCGGTGTCCGCTTCGTGCATGGAGGAGGTGCTCATCTGCAGCTTTACGAAGGAAAACTTCGAAAGACTCGTCCTGGAACATCCCAACATAGGACTGCAGGTCATAAAAAATCTTAGTACTCGCATCAACTGGCTTACACATCGGATAGGCAGCATGTCCCTCACAAACCTGGAGGATCGACTCTACCGTGTGCTTATAAACGTTGCTCGTGAACATGGGCTAAAAGGTAAGGAGGGATTTGCCATTGGCTTCCCGCTCACCCACGAAGATTTGAGCTTTCTCACAGGAGCCCATCGCGTAAGTATCACCCGAGCAATGAAAAGTCTCAAGGAAGCCGGGAAAATCATCCAGCACGGCAGAACACTCATCCTTCCCTTTGAGGCGGAATGGATTTAACGAACTTGCCGCCCCCCCTATCCGGTTTGATACCAAGCCGCGTGCAGGCTCGGGACCGCTGGAGTCGGAGTGTCCAAGACCCTATTCTCACCATGGCAGAACTCGTGCCCCTCGGAGTGGCTTTCGTCTTGCCGGGACACATTGATCCGGACTGTGGCCAAAACCGGCAATTCCCTTTCATCGCTTTTTGGGCCTGAAGTGCAAGATAGCGTATATACCAATAATGAAGATGGTTACTGCTATAGGCTGTTGTAGGCAAAAATCTTGTATCATATCACTGCTGTCCGGTTAATTTCAAAAGCGGCGGCGAATGTGTGGGCACAGTTTCACCGTGCCCACCGAAAAGGTGGGCAAGATAAGGCCTTGCCCACCCTACAAAAACCGGCACAACATTTTGGCCCGAGTATCAAATCTAATCCATGAATGCCGTGCGGACAGCACTACCCAAATTCAAATCGAAAACGGGAAACTATGCCAAAGAGCATTAGAAATCAAACGTTTATAGCTGCCGATTCAAAATTTACCGGACAATAGTGATGTCGAATGTATGTCAAATCATCCTTTGGCAAAACGGCGAGAAGGTGAAAAAAATCCGCCCGGGCGTCAATATGGTCAAGAAAAGGCTTTCTTATGCCGATAACCCCTGATGATTAAAGGCAGCGCCAACCTCGCCCTTACATTTTCGTCCGGATCGAAAGAAAAATGGTTATGGCGCCCCCTGTACCGGTGAAAACTATTCACCAGGAAAGTCTTTTCGGGAGAAATTGATGATCACAGGTCGAACCGCAAATCGAATATCCCCGCTTACCTTGACAAAGCGAATTCCGTTACCGCCAGTAACTCAGGGTGAGCGCGATGCGGAATAAAAGTCATTTTTGGGGAGAGATTACGGCCTTTCTGGCCCTTTTTCTGGATAACGTCGGCGTTCTCGTTTTCCTTAGCACCATTTTGATTTTCACCTTCCACTATCCGGCCGACATCATTTTTAAACGGATGATTCCCGGGACAGCCCTGGGGGTTTTTTTCGGCGACCTTATATATACCTGGATGGCTCTGCGGCTCCGGAAGGCGACGGGGCGAAGGGATGTTACCGCCATGCCGCTGGGGTTGGATACGCCCTCGACTATCGGCCTTGCCTATGCGGTGCTGGGACCTGCCTATGTGGCGACTCGCGATGCGCAACTGACATGGCAAATCGGAATGATGACCCTTTTTATGATCGGTCTTGTCAAGCTGGCAACCTCCTTTTGCGGGGCATGGGTGCAACGGGTGGTCCCAACCGCCGGCCTCCTGGGCTCGATTGGCGGGGTAGGTCTTCTGCTACTGGGTTTTTTGCCCCTTCTGGAATCTTTTAACGAGATCATTGTGGGGCTGGTGGCCATGGGGCTTATCTTTTCGGCCCTGCTGGGCGGCATGGAACTTCCCGGGCGCCTTCCCGCCGTTTTGATCGCCGTAGTGGGAGGTACGGCCATCCATTTCGGGCTGGGTTTTGCCGGTCTTTTGCCCCAATTCCACAAACCCTGCCTGCACATGGCCCTGTGCCTGCCGGTTTTTTCCGTCGGTTTTCTAAAGACTTTGCCTCAGAGCATCCAGTACCTGCCCCTTGTCATTCCCTTCGGCATCATCACCATCATCGGCGGCATAAACAATACCGAATCGGCCCGCCTGGCCGGAGACGACTACAGGACTCGGGATATCCTGCTGACCGAGGCCCTCACCTCCATTGCCTCCGCATTTTTTGGCGGCGTCGCGCAGACGACCCCCTATATCGGTCACCCGGCTTATAAAAAAATGGGCGCCACCTGCTGGTACACTCTTTTTACCGGCGTGTTTATAGGCCTTGGCTGCGCGGTCGGCCTGCTGACCGTAATCGTTGGAATTCTTCCCCGGGCTGTCCTTGCGCCTATCTTTATCTATATCGGCTTCGAGATCGTAAGTCAGGCGTACAGGGAAACCCCGGCGCGCCATTGCCCGGCCGTCAGTTTTTGTTTCATGCCCGCTGTCGCCAACTTGGTCATGATTATTTTGGCAGAGTTCACGACCACACTACATATCTCTACCGATCTGCTACCCGCAAGGCTTAAGACCATACTGCAGTCGCTAACGATCCTTAGTAACGGGTTCGTTCTAACAGCCCTTCTGTGGGGATCCATGCTTGCCTGCCTGATTGATGGAAAGAAAAGGCATGCCGCGGCATTCTCTTTTACTTGCGGCGTGCTGGCCCTGTTTGGGATCATCCATTCGATTGAGCCCTCCGGAGCAATATATCTGCCGTGGAGGACGTCCTCTTCCTTGCCGTTTATGACCGCCCTTGCCTACCTGCTGATGGCCGCCATCTTTTTGGTGGTAAAACCAAAAAAGCAGGAATAATACCTCAGCGGATGAGCATAAACTTTGGCGCCGAGGCTGCGTCCCGGTCGAGGGGGGTGGCACAGCTCCCCCCGCGCTTCTGTCCTTTGCCTCTACCCGGGCGGCAAAGATACAGCGCCGGATAAAGGAGCGTCCCTTTTCGATTCCAGTTTCGGCCGAGTGGGCTATTATCGCCCGGTTAACTGCTTCCCAAGTCCTTTCGCCCAAAGATTTGATGTTTTCCTGCAAAGTCGAAATAGAAAGATATATTTGTTGCGTACTCTATTGGAAAACCGTATCTATTTTTTGTTGCCCAACGATCGCGACCGTAGCTTTTAAGGCAATGAGCGATAGCAGTAGGCGGTTCCGAGCATTGGCTCGGCATTCCATGAAATCATTCGGTTCTGAAAGTTTTTTTGCAATAGTCTTAAATTAAAATCGGGAAAAAGATCTAACACGGAGGGCAATTTGTGAACGCCGAGGAAAACCCGCGACAGGAGCTTCCAACCGAGCGTCCACTCCAGGTCTGCCTGGATCGGTCCGAAGTTGAACCGGAGGACAAAAAAAGTGATGCGGTCATTACAAGACCTTTCGATCCTGCTCTCATTAGGGTCGAACCAAAATTGATGACCATGGACCTTCTCATCACGCGCATGAGACAAGATGAAATTGATCTGATGCCTGATTTCCAGCGCCGCGATGATATATGGGGAGAGGCTGCTCAGAGCCGATTGATCGAATCATTACTAATCCGTATTCCATTACCCGCCTTCTATATGGACGCGACGAACGAAGACTGCTGGCTTGTTGTCGACGGACTGCAGCGGCTTTCGACATTGAAGCGTTTCGTCATTGAAAAAAACCTGAAGCTAACTGGACTGGAATTCCTTACCCAACTCGAAGCGAAAGGGTATGACGATCTACCTAGGACTTTTCGAAGAAGAATCGACGAAACCCAAGTCACCATCTACCTGATTGAAAAGGGCACGCCCCCTGGCGTAAAATTCAACATATTTAAGAGAATTAATACCGGCGGCGCCCCGCTGACGGCCCAGGAGATTCGCCACGCATTGAACCAGGGCGCGGCGACAAGGCTTTTGGCCCGCCTGGCCGACTCAGATGCCTTCAAAAGTGCAACAGACAGGGGGGTCAACCCGAAGCGAATGGACGATCGAGAGTGTGTCCTGCGCTTTCTTGCCTTTGTAATCACCCCGTACACTGAATATCCTGTAAAAAAGGACTTTGATAGTTTTCTCAGTGATAAAATGGCGGAGATAAACGCCATGAACGATGTTGAGCAGCAGAGACTTGAACAAAGATTCAAAAGAGCAATGATCGCTGCAAATGTGATCTTTGGAGACGAGGCGTTCCGAAAAAAGTACAGCCCTGACGCCCCGAGATTCCCCATTAATAAGGCCATTTTTGAGTCATGGTCGGTCAACCTGGATAGCCTTGCCGAGGAAGACCTTGTCAGAATCGTCTCTAGAAAGTCGCAAGTGGTGGAAGGCTTCATGAAACTCATGCACAACAGGGATTTTGAGGCAGCAGTTTCCTCGGGCACAGGAGACGTGAAGAAAGTGCAGAAAAGATTCGAGTCAATCGGAAATTTGCTTGCCGAGGTCATGAGATGATCCACCATCTTCGACTCCGTAACTTCAAGTGCTTTCGAGAGGTTGATCTGCCCTTCGGCGCCATCACCGTATTATCGGGATCAAACGGCACGGGAAAAAGCAGCGTGCTGCAAGCCATGCTATTGCTCAGGCAATCTTATCAATTGGGTCTGCTGAACACGAGAGGGCTCGCCCTGAATGGCGATCTCGTCCGGCTTGGATCTGGTAAAGACGCATGGTTTGAGGGCGCAGAAGAAGATGTCATATCATTTGAGATGTCCATCGAGGGGGGCCTGGCCACTAAATGGAGTTTTCGCATCGAGGGACAATCTGATGTGCTGCCGCTGAACCAACCCCCGGAGGATCGAATTTTGGAAGGGGGGTTGTTTGGCAAGTCATTTCATTATCTCCAGGCAGAGCGAACTGGTCCTCGAACTTCCTTCGCTATGTCTGATTCCGAGGTCCTGAGAAACAGGCGACTTGGGACACGAGGTGAGTACTGTGCCCATTTCCTGGCCGCGTTCGAAAGAGAAGACATTCAGGTCCAGCGGCTGGCCCACCCGGACGCCGTGTCTTTCGGGCTTCGCGATCAGGCGGAGGCGTGGATTTCCTGTGTCAGCCCGGGCACGCGAATCCACGTAAGTCCACAGCCTCGCATGGACCTTGTGAACCTTGAATTTTCGAAGGTGACCGGAAGCTACGTCAGCGACCCTTACAGAGCGACCAACGTCGGTTTTGGCTTGAGCTACACCCTGCCCATCTTTGTAGCGGCTCTTTCTTCCCAGCCAGGCGGTCTGCTGATGATTGAAAACCCCGAGGCACACCTACACCCGGCAGCCCAGGTAAAAATGGCCGAGTTCCTCGCGCTGGCAGCGGCTGGAGGAATCCAGGTCATAATTGAAACACATAGCGATCACGTGCTGAATGGAGTTAGACTTGCAGTCCATTACAATGTCCTGGCCCCTCACGACGTGCAACTCCATTTTTTCAGAGCGTCTCGGGAAGAGGTTGGTACTGAGGTCGTTTCACCAAAGCTAAACAGCAGAGGGCGTATCGATCATTGGCCTGAAGGTTTCTTCGATGAGTTTGAGAAGAGCCTTGACGAGCTCCTGGATTGATCGGCGGGAGAATATGGAAATCATTTTCAATGAGCTATCCGCGTGTGGAGATCACAAAAGCACTAATGATGCCAGGGAAGGCATGCACCGGTTGGTCGAGGTTGCCAGATCCATTATCCACCAAGGCGGAGACCGAATCATTCGCACCACCGCCGATTTTACGGCCAGACAACTCGCTCGCAATTATGGAATTGCCAATTGGTTAAATGACAACACGGTAGATCTCGAAGAACGTATATACATAAAACGGCTCGCTGGAAAGGCCCCATGGATAGAGGAGTACTTCACGGCTGAAGAAGACAGCCGTGAAAAAATGGTCGAGTTTCTTTTTAAAGGAGATCGAGCCCTTGGACTGGGAGTAGCCTTTTTATGGGATGCGCCCGCCGTGACCCTGGACGGCAATGGCAAGTTTAGCTCCGACCCGGCTCAAGTTTCATTGCGGACCCTGGATGAAGACGGCGAGTTTAGCGATGAAAATGTCGCGGCGTGTTGCCTATCTACCCTCGCCCAAATCGGCTTACGGGAGCAGTGGCTCCGATGACGCGTCCAAACTGAGGTTCGGTCCGGCAATGCGCTCTGGAGACGAAAAGATTCGCTTCTCGCCAATCTTATTTTCTGCGGTCCTTCGATCAAACAGTTCCAGGATCTGAATGGACATGAACCCTACTTCAGGCAGATCGTGAGGCACTTATTTGCAATCGACCGCGCCGTGGCGACTTGGGTTGTCGGAGATTTCTCACTTGGTGGCCTTTCCTGGTCGAAAGAATCCACTGAGACGCTCAAACATCCAGAGTATGGCCCAATGAGGAAATTCATTTGCCCCGATGGCCAAGAGCGGACCTTCAGCTATCATACGAAACCGACCGGTGACAAGGTGCGGGTACACTTCTTCCCGGTCCCTGAGAAGCGTGTGGCATATATCGCCTATATTGGTCCTCATTTGCCAACGCTCGGATATGGTACTTAGTACGCACAAGCCGCGCCGGGGCGGCGCCAAAAACCAGGCCGCCCCGGCGAAACTATTCATCTTGCAAGGGCCTCTTTTTCACCGGCCAAATACCCCGGCGCCATCACCCCAATAACTGGGTGAAAAAATCGTTTCCCTTGTCGTCTACGAGGATAAAGGCCGGGAAGTCCACGACCTCGATCCTCCAGATCGCTTCCATGCCCAGCTCGGGGTATTCGAGCGATTCCACCTTCGTGATGTTTTCCCTGGCAAGGATCGCCGCGGCCCCCCCGATCGAGCCAAGGTAGAAACCGCCGTGTTTTTTGCACGCATCGGTTACCTGCTTGGACCGGTTGCCCTTGGCTATCATGATAAGCGAGCCGCCCTGAGACTGGAATAGATCCACGTAGGAATCCATGCGGCCGGCCGTGGTCGGCCCGAAAGAGCCCGAAGGCGCGCCCGAGGGGGTCTTTGCCGGGCCGGCGTAGTAGACCGGGTGATCCATTATGTACTGCGGCAACCCCTCGCCCCTGTCGATCCTTTCCTTTAGTTTGGCGTGCGCGATATCTCTGGCGACCACTATGGTGCCGCTCAAAGACAATTGAGTCTTTATCGGATGTTTGGACAGCTCGGCCAGGATGTCTTTCATCGGCCGGTTGAGATCGATTTTAACCACCCCGTGATCGTGTCTGCCGCGATATTTTGCGGGGATGTATTTCCCGGGGTTGGCTTCCAACGCCTCCAGCCAGATGCCGTCCCGGTTGATTTTTGCCAGGATGTTTCTGTCCGCCGAACACGATACCCCCATCCCCACAGGGCACGACGCCCCGTGGCGCGGAAGCCGGATAATCCTTACGTCGAGTGCGAAATGCTTTCCCCCGAACTGGGCGCCGTACCCGGATTTGCGGGCGGCGGCCAAGACCTTTTCCTCCATCTCGAGATCCCGAAACGCCCTCCCCCCTTCATTTCCACTCGTTGGGAGCTTGTCCAGGTAACCGGTTGTGGCAAGCTTTACGGTCTTTAGGCACGATTCGGCCGAGGTGCCCCCCACAACGAAGCCCACATGGTATGGCGGACAGGCCGCCGTTCCCAGGGTCTTCATCTTCTCCACGAGAAACTTTTCAAGGCTTGCCGGGTTTAAAAGCGCCTTGGTTTCCTGAAAGAGCATGTTCTTGTTGGCCGACCCCCCACCTTTAGCGATGAACAAAAATTTGTATTCCGCGCCCCGGGTGGCGTAGATGTCTATCTGGGCTGGAAGGTTGCAACCCGAATTTTTCTCCTCATACATTGTCAGCGGAACTGTCTGAGAGTAGCGAAGGTTCTCTTCGGTGTAGGTCGTAAAGACGCCCGAAGAGAGATGCTCTTCATCATTTGCCCCCGTCCACACCTGCTGGCCCTTTTTTGCCACAATCGTAGCGGTCCCCGTGTCCTGGCAAAGCGGCAGGACGAACTCGGCGGCTATTTCGGCATTGCGAAGCAGTGCCGCGGCCACCCCCCGGTCATTGGGAGAAGACTGCGGGTCATCTAGAATTTCCGCCCACGCTTCGATCTGTTTGGGGCGCAAGAGAAAAGACACCTCGCGCATTGCCCGGTTCGCAAGGTATGCAAGCCCCGCCGGATCGACCTTAAGGATTTCTTTTCCCTCAAAGCTTGCGACCGACACATAATCTTTGGTCAAAAGTCTATATTCCGCATCGTCTTCCCCGACCGGAAAGGGGTTTTGGTAACTGAATTCGGCCATTTTCAACTCCTTTCTCCATCGCTTCTTTGTAAAATCAGTAAAAAAGGTCATACTCGGGGAGCTCGAAGAGTTCCCGCACAAACATTCCTAGCGTATCGGGCAGATACCTTCCCCACAGCTTTATCGGGATCGCACCGATCTTGGCCGCGGGGCTAAACCCCACGGCAAAAATATATTCGAGCAAAAATTCCACGTTGGTGGGAATATATCCCCGGTAGGGTTTAAAGTCCCTTTGCGCAATAATTCTTTCTTCATGCATGCTGCTTCCCAGTTCCGATTCGACCATGCTCTCCGGGGTGCACAGCATCAACTCGACTCTGATTCGCTCCTCACTGTTTTCGAGGAAAGGCTCGAGCCCCTTTTTGAGCTCGGAGGCCGCAATGCCCCGGTTGACGAACTTTTCCCAAATCCGCAGATCCCGGTATTTTCTGCAGACCGCTTCCGGGTCCCAAGCGATGTCCAGGGTGAGGCTTAAGGCTTCGTAGTTTCCATGAAAGCTTTGCCTCTCGCTTACAATGATCCGCGGATCGCAATTTAGCGCGGCTTCGATCGCTTGGAGCTTTTCCTTTGAGCCGATGACCTTCATTCCCCCCACGTCGTTTATGGTGATAGAAGAGCGCTCGAACCGAATCTGCCCCTTTTGGAAACTGGCCGCAAGGCTTTCCTCGGCCTCGATAAATTCGCGCTCCATCTCCTCGGGGGATGTAATGAGACGGTCAAGAGGCACGCCCCACCTTTGGGCGCGCCCGCGCGCCAGGCTTTGCGCCCGGTCTCGAACGGTTTCAAAAATCCAGGAGGCGATCCGCCGGTTGGCCTTTTCCGCAATCCTTTTGGGCCTTTTGATCCTGTAGGAGCCTATAAACCGGTCGCTTTCGTCCAGGCAAAGGACCCCGCTATACGGAGTCTGGTAGAAGAAATATTCCGGATTTTCCCGATAGCGGCCGAGAAGATAGTCAATCCGCCGGCTTCGGTCTCCGGCCATCGAAAAGAGGGCGTCGCGTAATTCACCCTTGGACCTGATTGGGACCCTTCGAAAATTCGGGTCGTGGAAATTTCGAAGGATTTCACCGATCGCCGCCTCCAGAGTCTGCCCCAAAACGTAGCCGTCGCAGATAAATATCCGGGTAAGCAACGCGGCGTCCAAGACTTCCGGATTTGCGCAAAGCCATCGCTCAACGATCCGGAGTAACTCTTCCCGATGAATAAAAGATGTCAGATACAACTGCCCTCACTTCTTTTCCGCGGTTAATTGTGAAGATTTTCTTCATACCACGTTTCCCGACAAAGATTAAATGCTGTGGTGGAGTTTTTCGGTGTGAATGACCCTTTTACGAGCCGGTGGGGCTGGAAGCCTTGTAGATTTAACCGAAAACAGCTATATTTTGAGCCTCGCGCAAGCAGCCGGAGCTGCACTCCGCAGTGGCTGGAGCAATGCGTTCGCGAAACAGCACTAATTATTCCATGCGAGGACCTGATGGGCAGAGTAAAGGTAACTTTCCAGCCGGACTCTATCGAGGCCGAAGCGCAATCGGGCGAGAAGCTGATAGATGTGGCGGCACGGGCGGCAATAAACATCAACAATCTTTGCGGAGGCCAGGGCGTTTGCGGCAAATGCCGCGTCATGGTCAAAAAAGGCAAACTGGACCTCACCGGCAAAGTCATCGGCAAACTTAGCCGCAAAGAAATCGAACAGGGCTATACGCTTGCCTGTCAGGCCGAGGTGCTGGGAGATGACTTAGAGATCTGGATTCCACCCGAATCGAGAACCGACGTCCAGATTCAAATCTCCGACTATGTTGTCTCAGCCGGCGAACCGGCGCCCGCAGCGGGCCACGACTACGAACCGGCCCCCATTAAAAGGCCTCTTAGCGTGAAATATTACCTGGAGTTGCCTACTCCGTCGATAGAAGACTCTCTGTCGGATTTGGACCGTGTCTATCGGGCGCTAAGGAAGAAAATCCCGGAATTTCCTTATATTCACGCACATTTTTCCTGCCTGTGGGGTCTTTCGGGCCTACTTCGGGCCAATGACTGGAAAATAACCGCAACGGTTCATCTTGGCGACGCCGACTGTCCCATGATTCGCGAAATAGAAGGGGGCGATACCACCTCGGCCAATATGGGGGTTGCAATAGATATAGGAACCACCACCATCGCCGCCCAACTGATCGATCTGCACACCGGGTCGGTCCTCGGGGCGCAGGCCAGCCACAATTCCCAGGCGCGCTACGGTCAAGACGTCGTTTCCCGTATGATCATCGCCTGCGGCCAGACCGGAATGGCGCCCTTAACCGATGCCGTCCTATTTACGATCAACTCGCTAATCGACTCGCTTGTCAAAAAACATAAGATCAAACACCGCGATATCACCTCCCTGGTGGCCGCGGGCAATACGGTGATGACCCATTTGCTCCTGGGCATCGAGCCGTGCAATATCCGGCTTGCCCCGTATATCCCGGCCGCGGCCCGGTTTCCCCATTTCCAAACCGATGAAGTCGGCTTAAAGGCCAACCCCAAGGCCTTTTTGCATTGTGTGCCCTGCGTTAGCAGCTATGTGGGCGGCGATATCACGGCCGGAGTCTACGCCTGCGGGATGCACGACCACGAGGAAATAAGCGCCCTTATAGACGTTGGGACCAACGGAGAGATAGTTATCGGCAACAACGAATGGCTCGTGTGCTGTTCGGCCTCCGCGGGGCCGGCCTTCGAGGGGGCGGGGATAAAATGCGGAACCAAGGCTATCCTCGGGGCCATTGAAAAAATCGCCATAGACGGCGATCATGTGCACTACGAAACCATAGGAGCCGGGAAACCTGTCGGGGTTTGCGGCTCGGCGATAATTGACGGGATCGCCGAGCTTCTTGCCTCCGGCATCATAGACCAGAGTGGAAAGTTCATCCTTTTAGACCATCCAAGGGTGCAAGTGGTCGACGACGTCCCCGAACTGATCGTTGCGCCCTGCGATCAAACCGCCACGGGGGAGCCGATCGTAATCACAGAAGACGACATCAGCAATCTCATAAAGACCAAAGGCGCCATACTGGCTGCTGTGCGGGTCCTTTTAAAGACCCTGGGCATGGATTTTTTGGATCTCGAAAAGCTTTACGTGGCGGGCGGGTTCGGCGCCCATCTCGATATTGAAAAGGCTATCTTTATCGGACTTTTGCCCGATATCCCCAAGGAGCGGATAAGCTTTATCGGAAACAGCTCTCTTGCCGGCGCCCGGCTCGGCCTATTGTCGGCTCGCGCCTTTCACCGGATGGAAGAAATCGCCAATCGGATGACCTATTTGGAGTTAAGCGTTCATCCCGATTTCATGAACGAGTTCATCGCAGCCCTGTTTCTCCCCCACACCGACGTTGAGCTCTTTCCCACGGTGACCGGGAAATTGAAGCGAAGACAAAATGGCTTCCCTGTCCCGTAAGTCCCTGTTCGAGGCGTTTTACAGCCATGGCCGGCTTTTTTTTTGGCAACCGTTCACCTTATGTTCCCGCAGATTTCGAAAAAATTGCCGGCCGGCCGTTTCTTTTCAAGGTTTCTTTGTTAAATTGCATTAATGTGTTTTTTCTTCCGGCCGATGTTAATTATCAGGGACACCGTTGAGGTTGACTTGTCTGGAGCTTGTATGCTAATAGACCCGCGAACTTTCGCTAACAGAAGGGAAACCGCTTTGATACAGAGTGACGAAGAGTCTCCTGCTATTGCTCAGGAGTTCATAGTCGCCAACAGGCTGGGGATCCACGCTAGAGTCGCGGCTCAAATTGTAAAAGTCGCCTGCCGGTTTGATTCGGAAATATCTATCGCAAAGTCCGAGGTCGCGGCGAACGCAAAAAGCATCCTGGACGTGTTGTCACTTTTATGCCCCTACGGAACCAAAGTCTTTGTAACCGCAAGAGGCCCGGATGCCGCGCAGGCGCTCCATGCCCTCGCAGCTCTTTTTCAAACCAAGTTCGGCGAACCGTAAAGACTCCGCGCGCCGGGAGATAGACCGCTAAAAGAGCCTTCAGACTTATTAGGAAGAGCCGGCTAACTGATGAACGACCACTCCTCACTTACTGTCAAAGGGATAGGGGCCGCGCCGGGAATCGCCATTGGCAAGGCGTTCCTGCTGGAGCACGGACGCATCCCGGTGCCGCGCTACCGACTTTTCGGGGAGCAGGCCGTAGCCGATGAATGCAAAAGGTTCGAACAGGCGATCGCCGAGGCCGAAGCCGACCTTGAGACCATCAAAAAGAGTATCCGCTCTGAATTTAAGGAACACGCCAAGCTTCTCGAAGTCCAGCAGATGATCCTAAGAGACCCCTCCATCTATGGGGAATCCTTGCGTTGCATAAAAGAAGAGCGCGCCAACGCTCAGCTTGCCGTCACAAAATCGCTGAGGAAGGCCAAAGAGCTCTTCAGCAGCCTCAGCAATGACGAATATGCCCAAAGCAGGATCGCCGATGTAAACGCCGCAGGAGAGCGGGTGGTCCGCATCCTGGCCGGCCATAACCACACAAACCTCGAAAACATCCATGAACGCTCCGTGATAGTCGCCCACGATCTGTCGCCGGGAGACGCCATCCAGTTGCAGGCGGGGCGAACGCTCGGCATAGTGACCGAAATCGGGGGCATCTTCTCCCACACCTCCATTGTCGCCCGTTCGCTGGGAATTCCCGCCGTTACGGGCGCCGAAAATGCGGTTCGGCTCATCTCGCAAAATGACATCGTCATCGTCGACGGCAGAACCGGGGTGATTATTATCGACCCCAGCGAATCGGAACTGCAATTTTATGCCAATCGCCAGTATGAAATGGAGGCGTACCTCAAACTGATCAGCCGCCATGCGCATCTGCCCGCCCAGACATCCGACAACCACAGGGTGAGCGCCGAGGCAAACATCGAGGTTCTAGAGGAGATCGTGGCAGCCAAGGACAACGGGGCGGAGGGCATCGGCCTCTACAGGACGGAATTTTTTTTCATGAACCGGGCGGAACTCCCCGATGAAGAATCTCTTTATAGGGATTACCACGACCTGGCCGAGCTCATGGCGCCTTCGCAGGTAACGATTAGAACGCTCGACCTGGGGGCCGATAAGCTCACCTCCTGGTGCCCCACCCTGGAGGAAGCCAATCCGGCCCTGGGGCTTCGCTCCATCCGGCTGTGCCTCCATTACCAGGAAATATTCAAGACCCAACTTAGGGCAATTCTTCGGGCGAGCGCAACAGCCCGCAATATCCGGCTCATGTTGCCTCTTATTTCGGGCATGGCGGAAATTTATCAGGCCAAACACATCTTGAGAGAAGTCCAGGCCGAGCTTTCCAGAAAACGAATCCCCTTTGACAAGGATATGCCCTTCGGAGCGATGATAGAGCTTCCATCGGCTGTTGCGATGGCCGATCTTTTGGCCCAGGAGGTCGATTTTTTCAGCATCGGCACAAATGACCTCATTCAGTACTCCATTGGAATAGACCGATCGAACGAGCATGTCGCCTATCTCTACGAACCCCTTCATCCGGGAGTCCTCCGGTTGATCAAACAGGCAGTCGATGCCGGCCATGATGCGGGAATCCCGGTGGCGGTGTGCGGGGAGATGGCGGGTGAGCCCCTGTATGTGCCGATTCTTTTGGGCCTGAAGATCGATTCCTTCAGCATGAACCCGGTAGCGCTTCCTCGCGTTAAAAACCTTATCCGGCGCTCTTCCATGAAGGAATGCTGCCGGTTTGTAAACAAGGTGCTCCGCATGAGGACCGCGACGGAAATACAGCAGGCGGTGAGTAAAATGGTGATGAGAAATTTTCCGGAAGAATTTCGAGTATTCGATCAGAACTGGGCTGAAAATGCAACGCTTCCGGTCCTTAAAAAATCGAGTTGCTAAACCGGGGCCGCCGGCCCGAAACATCGGCCAAACGGCCGATGATACAATAGAATTGCGGGGAAGTTCTCCAGTATATGCCAAAAGCAGATAGTCAGACCGAAAGAATTAAATTGATCGCGCAAAACAAGAAGGCTTATCACGATTTTGAAATCGGTGACAAGTTCGAAGCCGGTATCGTTTTGCTCGGGACAGAAGTCAAATCGCTGCGCGAAGGGCGAGCCAACTTAAAGGACTCCTACGCCAGGGTCAAGCGAAACGAGGTGTTTCTCTTCGGCCTCCATATCAGTCCCTACTCTCACGCTTCCTACGAAAATCACGAACCTGAGCGGGTAAGAAAGCTTCTTCTCCACCGAGCGGAAATCAAAAAACTGGTGGGTAAAACTCAGGAACGCGGCTATTCGCTGGTTCCCCTGAAGGTCTATTTCAAGGAGGGGAAAGCGAAAGTGGAAATCGCTCTGGCCAGGGGTAAAAAGGAATACGACAAGAGGGAATCGCTCAAGAGAAAAGAAGGGGTCCGTGAAATGGACCGGCTGAAAAAAAGCCGTAACTATTCCTGAGAAAACTGGCCCGCTCCAGCGGCTTCTTTGCCCGAAACAATACCCCTGCGGTTACCGGCGAACTATTGAATCCGGTTTCGGAGACCGGTTGTGCGTCATGTTTTTACCCCTTATGATAAGCAGGACCGGTCTCCAAATATTCCTTCAGACCATAATCGTTTATCTTCTTGCGCAAAGTGGGCCTGGTTATGCCCAAAATCTTGCAGGTTTCGCCGTAATTGCCGCCAGTGTGCCTGAGGATTTTCAATATGTGCTCCTTTTCTACGTCATTCAGGCTTTTGAGTTCGCCGTCTCCAGGATCGGAAGCCATCGTAAACGCGGTCCGCCTCGGTTCAAGCCGGCATTGGTCGATTTCGAGTACTTCGCTTTTGGAGAGGATCATAGCCCTTCGGAGCATATTTTCCAGTTCCCGCACATTGCCGGGCCAGTCGTAAGCTTCCAGGGCATTGATGTATTCCATCGGAATCCGGGTAACATTTCTGTCAAGCTCCCGGTTCATTCGGGACACGAAATTTTCAGCAAGCGGTATGATATCCTCAACGCGCTCTCTCAACGGACGGATGTGGATCTCGAATACTTTGATTCTGAAATAGAGGTCTTCTCGAAAGCCACCGGCCTGGCACATACTTTCGAGATCCCGATTCGTAGCGACAAGGAGGCGGGCATTGAAGGCAATGTCTTTTAGGCCTCCAACGCGCTGGAACTGTTTCTCCTGGAGCACGCGGAGGAATTTCGCCTGAATTTCCAGTGGGAGTTCTCCCACCTCGTCCAGGAAAACCGTACCGTTGCCGGCGATTTCCAACTTCCCGGGCTTTCGTTGGACGGCGCCGGTAAAAGCCCCGCGCTCGTGCCCGAACAACTCGCTTTCCAGCAGATTGCTTACTATTGCCGCGCAGTTGATAGCCACAAACGGTTCGTTCGGGGCCCACCGCTGGTGAATGGTCCTGGCGACCAGCTCCTTTCCTGTTCCTGTTTCGCCATCTATTAGCACCGTTACCGGTGAAGCCGAGACTCTCGCTATGTCTTTTAGGACTTCGAGTGTGGCTTGGCTTTTCCCGATTATCTGATTTGGTTTGAAACTGTCCGAAATAACATGACTGAGGCGTTCGATTTTTTCACGCTCCTTGCGCCTCATGAGGATTTTTTCGAGCAAAACGTCCAGGCTATCGAGATCGAGCGGCTTGTAGAGATAATCGACAGCTCCACGCTGAATGGCGGAAAGTGTCGCTTCCATGTCCTGAAACGCGGTTATCATTACGACATCGCCGGAAAGCTCTTCATCCTTTGCCGTTGAAAGGGCTTGTGTTCCGTCCATTCCCGGCAACTGGACATCGAGCAGCACGATGTCGGGATCGTGTTTTCGCCAAAGTTGCAAGCCCTCGCGTGCGTCAAAGGCGGCAAAGACCTTGTAGCCCTTGCCACGAAAATAAAGTTCAAGGGTGCGGACAAGAGAAGTTTCATCGTCTATCAACAGTATTTTTTTCATTTGAGGATTTTGCCCCACGGTTAATGGCAAATCAATGTCGAGCTCCGAGGGTCTTAAAGCCGCGTTCTTGGCGCCATGAAACCCTTCATTTGGCCTGAAAGTACAAGCTCACCACGGCGCCGACCCCTTCCTCACTGGAAATTGAAACTCGAAACCCGTGAGCCTCCATTATTTTTTTCACGATGGAAAGCCCCAAACCCGTTCCATCTCTTTTGGTAGTGAAAAAAGGCTGGAAAATTCGTTTGATATCCTGCTGAGAAATTCCAGGACCGTTGTCGCGGACTTCAACAAGGGGACCGTTATCGCTGTTTTCCCCTGCCGCCTTTATCGTTACTTCTACCTTGCCTGAGGGCCCGGCCGACTCAATCGCGTTTTTGACTACGTTTGTGAGCACCTGCCGGATCTGCTCCGGGTCTCCTATCACATCCGCAGTGGGTCCCTCATTCTTCACTTCGATTGCACGCTCTCTTGTCAAGGGCTGCAATTGCAGCATGCTCTCGGCGAGGACCGTTTCGAGTTGAAACGGGACTTTTTCAAACGAGATCGGCTTGCTGTAATCGAGTAGACTGGAAAGCATCTTTTCGAGTTGCGTTATCTGGTTAAGGCCAATGGAATAATGCTCGCGCAAAGGGGTATCGCGCCCCAGAGACCGCCCGATTATCTGAAAATTGAGCTTGACCGAGGAGAGAGGGTTTCGCATTTCATGGACAACCCCGGCGACGAGTTCTCCGATTGCCGCCATTTTCTCGGATTGAACGAGTTGCTGCTGAGCCTGCATCAACTCATCGTAGGCTTTCTGGATAGAGATTTCCCTTTGCTTTAATGAATCTATCAATGAAGCAAGGTCCTCGGCCATCGAATTGAAACTCTGTGAAAGCGTTCCTATCTCATCACGGCGGGAATAGGAAATCCTCTGGTCGAGGGAACCGCCGGCCATCTCGCGTGAGGCCTTGGCCATCTCGCTTATCGGTCTCGAGATTTGCCTGCTTAACAAGAAGGACGCCATAAAACATATCAAGATAACGAGGGCGGCCGTCGTCAGAACGGCAGTCCTGATAGCCTTTACCGGAGCCAGGATTTCATTTTTCTGAATTTCAACAAGCAGGCCCGAGTGAAAGCGTGGAAGCCACCTGTAACAGCCCACTACTTCGCGTCCCATGTAATTGCGGAATATGGAGATACCATCTTTTCGAGCGATGGCCGATGCTATGCCAAACGTCTTGAACCTGCGTTTTGCGGTCTCCTTTAGGCTTAGAAATCTCGATTTTGTAACTATTTCTCCGTCCTTATCGACCAGATACGCCTCACCGGTCTTCCCCAGCCCGGTTCTGTCCGAAAGAATCGGGTCAAGCGTTCCCAATGCATCCAGGACCGAAAAAACAGCGGCCTTCATCTTGCCGTCTTTGCTGTAGACCGGCACAGTGAGATGTATGTACCATTCGCGGTTGGTATGCTGCATCAAATGGCTCAGGACCGGGCCGTTAGCGGCCTCCATGTTTTTAAGGTCTTCGAGATACATTTTCGTTACGATCATTTCGCTGTTCGGCTCGGTGGAAGCTATGACTTTGCCGGAGAGACTTATTAGGTGAATGCTCTCGTAAGCCAGGGACTTTCCGCGGGTGAGCGCAAGTAAGTCGTTGGCAACCGCGGCTCTTGAAGTGCACTCCTTTTCTGAACTCGGTGGGCCTCCAGTTAAGCAAAGATCCCTGATCGCGGACAGTCTGGAAAGGACTCTTATGTCACCCAGTCTTTCTTCATACCATGAATGAAGCTTGTTCGTACGATCTTGGGCAATTGTCTGAATGTGCATGTAGGCGGAGTCGATGAGCGTTCGTTCAGCGGCGCGATATAGGCCTATTCCCATTAAGACAATCGGGATGACCGCGACGATGAAAAAAGCGGCAAAAAACCTGTGTGAAATTTTCTCTTTGAGTTGGAACATATCTTGCCCGTCCCGGTTCGATTCTTTTCGGAATTATAAGTCCAGTCCGCAGACAGGCACACCTGTTTTTTCCCGCCGGTTCATGCGGGGGCAGGCTGTCATTTTGGGGGCATCAGGCCAAGAGTGCAGGCACGCCTTAACCGTACTTACCGATTATATTCACAAAAAGGCGGAGAGTGCTCATACCTGCTCCGCCTTTAGAATTCAAAAAATACGCATCTATTTGATTCTCAAGGGTGTGCGATGCGAAATGGACATGCTCATCGCGTCTTCGCCGGCGTCACCCCTTCGGCCTCCATTTTTTTCAAGTACTTTGCCGGGTTTTTCTTAAATTCGTTTATGCATCCCGAACAACAAAAATAAATGCGCTCGCCGTGATAATCCACAAAGACATTCTTGTCTATTTTGTTGCCCAGGACCGGACACAGGGTTTGAGGCGCGGCTTGTGCAATTTCGGGCAGGCCCCAGCCTAAGGTGAGCATCCCGAATGTAGCCCCCAAAAGTAGAATCAGTCTAATTTTCCTCATTTTTTTCTCCTCAAGATTTGATTCATAGAAGAAACATACGCAGGATATGCGCAAGCCAACATTTTTCAAAGAAAGCAATATGCGCGCCAAGGAGGGAATATTCTCGTCTATCCTGCAGGTAGCGATAATTATGGGTAATCGCGGCTGAGGACGCAAATAAGACTCGGATAAAAACAAAATTGCAAGAGACTTTCAATAGGTATTGAAAGAATATTTCAACACACAGAGTCTGTGGACTTTATTTTCAAGGGTGCTTTTGCCTTTACAAAGCAAGATCGAGCAGGTAGGAAGTGACAGAGGACGGAGCCTATAGAGTTACGATTGAATAAAGGAGAATCCGTGAAAGGGTTTTGCACAAGTCTTGTCCTCGCCGTCTTAATTATTGCCATCGCCGGCTGCGTGTCCATCCCACCGGAGGAAGCCGGGATCATGAACAACGAATCCCTGCTGCAAAAGGAGGCGGTGCCTTCGAATGGCCAGCCGGAAGAGTTGCGCGCATTGACTTCGAAGTCAACCCTTAATGACTACCTGGTTTATGCGGCGCTACACAATCCCGGCCTGAAGGCCGCGTTTCTAAAGTGGGCAGCCGCGCTGGAAAAAATCCCCCAGGTTACGGCCCTGCCCGATCCGCAATTTACTTACGGATACTTTATCCAAGAAATGATGAATCAACGTCAGATGTTCACTCTGGAGCAGACTTTCCCGTGGTTCGGAAAGCTCCAACTTCAGGGAAATGCCGCGGCAGAAGCCGCGCGCGCGCAAAAGGCGAATTACGACGCGGCAAGGCTCAAGCTTTTTTACCAGGTACAGGATGCATATTACGAGTACTATTACCTGGCCAAAGCCATTGCCGTGACAAAGGAAAACCTTGGTTATGCGAAGTATCTGGAAAGCGTGGCGCGGGCGGGCTATGCGTCGGGAATAATTCCGGATGCGGACGTTATTCGCGCACAGGTGGAGCTGGGAAAACTGGAGGACCGTCTAAAGACTCTGGACGACCAGGCCGAGCCGGTGGCTGCCAAGCTCAACGCCGCGCTCAACAGGCCCCCTGACACTCCGCTCTTCTGGCCGGAGGAGATAAAGGCGCAAAAAGCATCGTTTACATCCGGGCAGCTTCTTGGGTGGCTCAAGCAATACAATCCCGAACTCAAGGCCGTAGCCTTTCAGGCGGCCCGGGAGAAATGGAAGATCGCCCGCGCGAAGAAAGACTACTATCCGGATGTGATGCTGGGGATGCAAGGAGTGGATATTTCCCAGGGAAAAGACGCCGTACTGGCGACAGCCTCGGTCAATCTTCCCATCCACTGGAAAAAGTACCGGGCCGAGGTATGCGAAGCGAGCGATAACTACAAATCGCTTCTGAGGGAGCGGGAAAACCTTGAAAATACCCTCGCTGCAAGTGTGAAATTTGCCGAATACAAATTTCGCGACGCGAACCGGAAAATCGCCCTTTACAAGGGATCGCTTATCCCGGAAGCCAAGCAGGCATTCGCTGTGTCTCTGCAGGCCTACCAAACCGGCAAGGAAACCTACACCAGTGTGGTGGATTCCATCCGGACTCTGCTCGAATTCGAGTTGTCTTACGAGCGCGCTTTCGCAGATCGGGAGCAGAGCCTGGCCAAGCTTGAAATGCTGGTGGGCAGAGCAATTCCCGGGAGTTGAAAAATTTGAGGGATTGAGGAAACCAGGCTTAATCGCCCGCGTTCCTCAAATCCCATCATTGCGCTTCCAGCCATCGGTATCTAACCGATTTCGAGCACTTCCTCATTAGAGGTCGGTTCCAAAGTGGAATCAAGGCCACCCCTTTTGAGGTAAAAGTAGAGAACGGGGTATATGGTGAGTTCCAGAAGAAGCGAGGTCGCTACGCCTCCAACCATTGGCGCAGCGATTCGTTTCATCACTTCGGAGCCTGTGCCTGTGCCGTGCATAATGGGAAGTAAGCCGGCAAGGATGGCTGCAACAGTCATGATCTTTGGGCGGATACGCTTGACGGCCCCATGATAGATGGCCTGCATAAGATCTCCCCTGGTTTTCATACGGCCCACTCGTTCCCAGAGTTGATGGGCAAGATCGAGGTAGAGGAGCATCACCACGCCCGTCTCGGCATCGAGCCCGGCCAGGGCGATAAGGCCCACGGCGACCGCCACCGAGAGGTTATAGTGAAGCAGGTAAAGAAGCCAAAAAGAGCCAACCAGTGAAAACGGAACCGCGAGCATGACGAGCGCGGCCTTGGCAAACGATTTGGTGTTAAAGTAGAGCAGCAGGACAATGATCGCAAGAGTCACCGGAATGACGATCATTAGCCTTGCGCGCGCCTCCATCATGTATTGATATTGTCCGCTCCACTGGAGGTTGTACTTTGGGGGCAGATGGACTTTCTCGCTCACGATTTTTTGGGCTCTGGCCACATAGTCGCCGATATCGGATGTATCGAGATCTACGTATACCCATGCCGACTTTCGCGAACCTTCCGTCAGAACGGTCATGGGCCCCTTTGTTATGCTGAAGTGAGCCAGATAGGAAATCGGCACCTGCGTACCTGTCGGGGTCGGGACCAGCACGTTTTCCAGGGCCGGGAGATTATCCCGGTAGCTGCGCATGTAGCGCAGATTGACCGGAAAACGCTCAAGCCCTTCAACTGTCCTGGTGATATTCATGCCGCCGAGGGCCGATTCGATCACATCCTGAACATTTTGAATGGTTAGCCCATACCGCGCCGCAGCGTCCCGGTCTATCGTATAATCCATGTAGTATGCGCCCATGACTCGTTCGGCATAGACCGAGCGGGTGCCGGGGATCTTGTGGACTACGGATTCGACTTGCTTGGCGAGCCTGGCGAGAGTGGGGAGGTCCGGTCCCATCACCTTGATTCCCACCGGGGTTTTGATCCCCGTGCTAAGCATGTCGATGCGGGTCCTGATAGGCAAGGTCCAGGCATTGACCAGTCCGGGGAAATGGACGGCGTCATTGAGCTGGTCTATCAGTTCTTTCTGGGTTAGATGGCGTTCTTCGGGCCAAACGTGGCGAAGAAGGTCCGTCATCCAGCCAGGGGCCCATGACGAGTACCAGCGGTGCTCTTTGACTTCCGGCCATTTGCTCCGGTCCTGGTGGAGCTGGATGACCGTTTCGAGCATGTCGAGGGGGGCCGGATCAGTAGCTGTATCCGCCCGCCCGGCTTTGCCAAAAACGGATTTCACTTCGGGGAACGTTTTGATGATCCGGTCAGTTTGCTCGAGGAGTCGCTTGTCCTCGGCGATAGAAATTCCGGGAAGGGTTGTCGGCATATAAAGAAGGTCCCCTTCGTTCAAAGGGGGCATGAACTCCGAGCCCAGTTGCATCAATGGATAGACCGCGCTGACGAGGATGGCGAGCGCGGCGACCAGAACCGTTTTTCGGTGGTGCAGCACCCATTCGCCCACCGGGTGATAAATGCGAATGAGCGAACGGTTGACCGGGTTTTCGCTGTCCGGTCGAATGCGGCCCCGGATGAAAAATCCCATGAGCACGGGCGCGAGCAGTACGGCCAGGAATGCCGCGGCCCCCATTGTGTAGGTCTTGGTGAAAGCAAGGGGTTTGAACAGCCGCCCCGACTGGCCGGTCAAGGAAAAGATGGGCAAAAATGAAACTGTAATTACCAGAAGCGAGAAGAAAAGCGACGGTCCAACCTCCTTGGACGCCGAGGCGATAATTTCCCAGTGTCGCGCCTTGTCATAGCCGTGCTCCATTTTCTTATGGGCGTTTTCGACCATGATGATGGCCGAATCGACCATGGCTCCCATGGCGATGGCGATGCCCCCAAGGCTCATGATATTGCTGTTTAGGCCCTGGAAATACATGATCATAAATGCCGAAATCACTCCCAGCGGCAGCATGAAAATGGCCACCAGGGCGCTCCTGAAATGGAACAGAAACAGGATGCACACGAGCGATACGGTGATAAGTTCTTCGATGAGCTTGCCCCTTAGAAAATCTATGCTACGGTTGATCAGCGCCGAACGGTCATAGACCGGGACAATTTCGACGCCCTTCGGGAGCCCGCTTTTCAGTTCGTTGAGCTTTTTTTTGAACGCCTCGATGACCTTGAGGGCATTTGCCCCGGAGCGCATCACGGCAATCCCGCCAACGACGTCTCCCCGGCCGTTCAGGTCCGCTAGACCGCGCCGGGGTTCCGGCCCAAGATGGACATCGGCCACCTGGCCGAGAAGCACGGGTATTCCGCCGGGACCCACCCCTATGCACACCTTGCGCAGGTCGCTTACTTTCTTGATGTATCCCAGACCCCGGACCATGTATTCGGTTTCGGCCCTGTCGACCAACCCACCGCCCACATCGGTGTTGGATTCCTTGATGGAGCGGCTGAGTTGGGAGAGACTGATTCCGTAGTCGGCGAGCTTGTTGGGATCGACTTCGACCTGGTACTGCTTGACGTATCCGCCGATGGGGGCGACCTCCGCAATACCGGAAACCGTCTGGAGCTGGTAGCGCAGGTACCAGTCCTGGAGGGAACGCAATTGCTGCAAGTTGAGCTTGCCCGACTTATCGACGAGGGCGTATTCGTAGACCCACCCCACCCCGGTGGCGTCGGGTCCGAGCTGGGGTGAGACCCCCTGAGGGAGCTGTGCGCTGACGTAATTAAGATATTCAAGCACGCGGCTACGCGCCCAGTAGAGGTCGGTTCCGTCCTTAAAGATCACGTAGACCAGAGAAAAGTCAAAATTGGAATAGCCCCGCACCACCTTGACGTTGGGAACCGCGAGCATGGCCGTGGTAAGAGGATAAGTGACCTGGTCTTCCACCACCCCGGGGCTTTGTCCCGGGTACTTGGTATAGATGATAACCTGCGTGTCGGATAGATCCGGAATGGCGTCCATCGGGGTATGATAGATGACCCAAATACCGGAGAGCACCAGGAACCCGGTCAATATCAGGACAAGGAACCGATTCCGGATGGACCAGTCGATGGCTGAAGAGATCATTTCGACGAACCTCCGTTGGACAGCATCGATTGAGCGGCCGAATTCAGGCGGCTTTCGGCATCCAGAAGAAACTGGGCTGAAGTCACTATCCGCTCTCCCGCTTTTAAGCCCGCTCTTACCATTACCATGCCGTCGTCGCCTTCGGGTCCCAAAATCACTTTCCGGCCGGCAAACTCTCCGTTGCCAAGGGCCATGAAAACCTCGCTATCGGTCGAGGAGGCGCGAATTACGGCATCCGAAGGAATCTGAACCGCATCATTGTTAATGGGCGAGATCAGTTTAACGGTTCCATACATCTGAGGAAGAATATGGCCCTTGGGGTTGGGAAGCACTATTCGAACCTGGGCCGTACGGGACTTTCCCTCAACGAAAGGATAGACGTAATCGACCATACCCTGGAAAGACTCGCCGGGCAGCGAGTCGAAAGCCACCGTGGCCATCATGCCTTTTTTCACCATGGGGATCTGGTCTTCGTACAACGAAGCCATTACCCAGATCGGATTGAGACCGGCGATTTTCATCAGATTCCGGCCCGCCTGGACGTAGTCGCCCTGCATCACATCCAGTTTGGTGACGATGCCGCTAATGGGCGCATAGAGGGTGAGGTTCTTGCGGACCCTGCGCGTAGCCCGCAGCTCGGCTATCTGCTGGTCGCTTATGTCCCACAGCTTCAAACGCATGCGCGCGGCTTCCGGCAGCTTGGCCGCGGCCCCGGCCATGACGCTCAATGGGCTGCCCTCAAGCGCTTTGGCGTTGTCGAGGGCTGCAAGATACTCCTGTTGAGCACTCAGCAGTTCCGGGGAATAAATCCGGATAAGCGGCTGCCCCTTGCGCACCACTTGACCCATCACGTTGACATCGAGTTTTTCGATCCAACCGTTGATCTTGGTGTTGAGGGCGACAAGGGTCGTTTCATTCCATGTGCTCGTTCCATAGGTTTGAATGGTTTTCGTAAAAGGGCCGCTCGTCGCTTTGGTCGTGGTCACCCCGATTTGCTGGACTACTGCGGAGCTGATGTGAATCTTACCCGAGGTGGCCTCGTCTGCATAAACCGGCACCAAATCCATCCCGCAAGGGGCTTTCCCGGGTTTTTTCGAGACATAGTTAGGGTCCATCGGGTCCCGGTAGTAAAGGATTTTGCGCTTGCCTTCGGGGCTTTTGGCAGGCGCGGGCGCCTTCTTGCCAGGGGCCTCATTCTCGTAGACCGGAACCAGGTCCATCCCCATGGCGTCCTTACCCGGCTTCTTGGAAACAAAGTTGGGGTCCATCGACGAACGCCAGTAAAGGATTTTAGGTTTATCCGCAGGTTTTTGAGAAGACGGTCGGGTTTTGGCGACGGTTGCGCCCTGCTGAGTCTGGCGCCGGGGCCGGCCATTTTTCTCACTTATTTGGCCCGCCACGAAGGCGACCACCGCAATGATGGCGCATAGGGCCAATAGCGGGATAAATCGGGTTATTTTCATGGTGCTGTCCTTTTTAGCCGGTTTTAATCACGGACAGAAACGAAAAGCAAATAGGATGCCAATCAAAACAGAATCCAGGAGTTTTTTCAATAAGCCTCTCACACGAAAGAGATTCGCGCCATGGGGCGAATTCAAAAAGCATGGGCGCAATTGCGCCTATGCAGCAGTGATTATTCAATAGAAAGTTAAGGGCAATATGATCGGCGCACATCATCATCTTCGGGCTTCCTATGTCCTGGCGGGCCTCGTTGTGGGCTTTCTGGTTCTTCATCCCTATGTGATGTTTGTCCAGTGGATCATCTCACCTCATCCTCGGGATTTGTGGGATTATCATCTGTTTGGTCCGTTGATGCTTTCCATGGGGATAGCCTTCGCTCTGTTTGGCGCGATGATCGGTTTGCTGATAGGATCTGCCGTGCAAAGGGGAAAAAGTCTAGTCTTTTCGATAAACGAGCAAGAAAAAAAGGAAATTGCTCTCAAAGCCGTTTACGATCCTATGGTGACCCTTTCTCATTACCTGCTTAACGCTAACATGATCATTGGCGGCAAAGTGCGCCGTTGCCAAAAAAAAGCAGGTGAACAGGAAGTTTTCGAATGCCTTGAAGTGATCGAAAAACAGGGGAGAACGATCGATGCAGCGTTGAAGTCCCTGCGCAGCTTGGTTGATGTGAATACCGCCGGGCATACATCCGATGGCACGCTTTGGGCCTATGGAGACAATATGTACGGGCAGTCGGAAGACGGCACAACGACCGACCGCTCCAGCCCCGAGCAGATAGGCACGGGCAACGGCTGGATGTCCGTATCGGTTGCGGTAGGGATACCGGTTACCCGGCCCCCCCCGCGCAGATCCGTACGTGCGGAATTGCCGCATACGGCTCCTACTTCGAGTGACTAGCGTGAAAGCGAGCGTCTTGCCCGCAGCTTCACGCACACCTTGCAGTCCGATCGACACACCGGTCCGGCCCTGTGTCCGGGGCGTGGCCATGCGCAAGGTGTTCCTCTCAGTCGGTTGCCTTTCCTCCACCATCTCCGCGGCCAATGCGGCCTTGTTCGACGGCTTCTCGGGTACTATGCAACCGTCCGACTTCCCGGAGGCGTCCATGCCG
>JARLHO010000084.1 GCA_031292215.1 Syntrophobacteraceae bacterium
ATCTCGGGAGCCTGGTGGCTAAAGGAAAACGCTGACAATATGTTAGCCCTGCGAACCACAAGGGCGAACTCCGATTGGGGCAACTACTGGCGTCAGTGCGGCGAAGAAGCCGCTTAGCGTATCAGTTCGAATTACACCCGCTAAACTCTCCGACCTTGAATTACACGTGTATTTCGACCATAGTGACTTTTTCCCGACCTGCCGCTCAAAAACAGGAAACTTCAGCCGTAGGTTGGGTGGAGCAAAGAGACTGTGTCGTAAGAGAAATTCGCAAGCTATAGGGCGCCGGCGCGCTTAAATATTGTTTGCCCTAAGCGCATGAGAAGAAATTTAGAAAGGGGCTTGGCTCAATCGCCCCCCCCCTTTTTTCCAAAGTTTTCAAAGGGGGGGTAGCGGGGATTTCAAGTCTTTTCGGATACCACGGAGTAAACTCCGTTCCAAGCATACAAAGGATCAAAGCCATTAGCCGGTGGTTGAGGCCGTGAGGCCGATATCCCCGGAAAGGAATGAAAAAGAAGGAGACGACCCCGGGAGGGGTCGCAGATCAGAACCATCAATCAAGATATCTCTGATCATATCGGAGCCTCGCCTTTCCCGGAAATTAGTGGTGTTCAAACAGGCAGGAAAAGCTTAACTCAACAATATCGGGGCCCACCGGCCCCGGAGAAGTAACAGCAGCGCTGTTTCGGGGGAGGTTTGGATATTTGAAATCGCTTTTTTCCTTTTTTGCCCCCGGCGGTATCCTTGTCCTTTTAGCGGTGGTCCTCACCCGAAAAGGTTTGCTCTCGGTCCGACTCCCTATCGTGTCAACGGCCTTCCCTCTCCTGGTCCTGGTTGCCGGGCTCCTCCTCGGGTGGCGCTTCAACAGGAGCCGATCGGTTTTTGCGCTCCTGATGATCGGGACAGCCGATAGACTCCTTGCCCATTTTGAAAATCACGCCCTATCTTCAACCGATGCGGGAAAACTTGCCTTTTACGCCGCGGCAACTCTTCTTCCCATAAACTTCGCAATACTTTCCCTCCTAAAGGAACGAGGAATAACCAGTCCTAGCGGTCTCCGGCGTATCTGTTTCATCCTCGCCCAGCCTGCCGCCCTATTTATGCTATGGCATCAATTTCATCGGCCCTCCGTTGGCTACCTTGAACATTCCCTTATCCAGGCAACGCTTTTTCAGTACGCGTCGGCGCAAAATTTACCCCGGATAGCAGTGGTGGCCGCAATCCTGGGATTTTGCACGCTTGCCTTTCGATACTATCGAGTCAGGGGCCCCATGGAGAGCGGCTTTTTGTGGGCGCTAACCGCTGTCTATTGCGGCCTTTTACTAAAAGGACCCGGCGCCCTCTCCACGTTTTACTTCGCCACTGCCGGACTTATCCTTATCGTCTCGGTCGTCGAGGCCTCCTATGCAATGGCCTTTAACGATGAATTGACCGGTCTTCGGGCTCGCCGAAGCCTCGATGAGTTTATGCTCAGGACGAGCGGCAAATACACCGTCGCCATGTTGGATATCGATTTTTTTAAAAAATTCAACGACCGCTATGGCCATGACGTCGGCGACGAGGTGCTAAGGATGGTGGCCTCGAAGATATCCGAAGTGAGCGGGGGCGGGAAACCCTTTCGATACGGAGGAGAGGAGTTTACTGTGGTTTTTCCCGGTAAATCCCGCCAGGATACGCTCCCGCATCTTGAACAGTTACGGAGCGCAATCCACTCGGCGGGCTTTGTCATCCGCGCTCGAAGCCGACCGCGAAAAAAACCCGACAACCCCAAACCATCACGAGCCGCCCGAAAGAAAGTGGCGCTCACAATCAGCATCGGCGTGGCCGAAAGAGATACGGAACACTCCAGCCCCCGGGAGGTGATAAAGGCGGCCGACAGGGCTCTTTATCGGGCCAAAAAGGGGGGGCGGAACCGGGTCTCGACCTAAACGAGACTATGTCGATAAGGAATTGCAGCCAGTAGATTTTGGTGAAGGCACACCGAACCTGGCCTCGGCTTGGAACCGCTCCGTCCCCAACCCTTGCCCGGGATCACGGATAATTCTGTCCTGTCGGCCGGATTGTCACCTCATTGACATTAACGTGCGCAGGCAAAGAGAGAAGCCAGACAATACCCGCGGCGATGTCCCCGGGATCGAGCAATTTTCCGAATGGAGCAACCCCTTTGCCAAAATTTTCTTCATCGTAGCCGGCTACATCCTGGAACTCACTGAGCACGATTCCGGGCATCACCAGGGAGACGCGAACGCCGTGGGCGCAAACCTCCCGGCGCAAACCCTCGGCGAGGCCGCCGATTGCGAATTTGCTTGAACCATAGAACCCGCTGAAAGGAGAGACGTTTCTACCGACAACCGAGCCAAGGACAACGATATCTCCCCCTTTTCGCTCCACCATGTACTCTGCGGCAACGCGCATGAGGTGGGCCGCCCCGAGGACATTTAGCTCGAAAATCTCCCGCCAGGCGGATTCGTTACTGCTAAGAACGCCCCCGGCAAGGCCCCGGCCGGCGTTTACGACTACGATGTCTACCTTCGAGCCGCCTTCATCCCAATGCAAGGCCCGCTCCAGGAGCGAACCGATCTCCTCCCGCCGGCTCGCATCCCCTGCGACAACAAGCGCTTTGCCGCCTTGCGAAAGGATTTCAGAGGCCAGTTTATCGAGCCTTTCTTTGCGCCGGGCCTGAACCACCACTGCCGCCCCCGCCCTGGCCAAAGAAACAGCCGTTGTGTAGCCAATCCCGGAGCTTGCTCCGGTTACGATCGCGGTTTTACCGGAAAGAGCTTTATTCATGATTGCTTCACCTCCTCTGAGTGCAAAAGCCGAAACGCAACCCCTAAATTCCTGAAACGGAAACACCGCGTTCGCGGGCCTTTAATTTTCCCGACCAACGGGTAATCCATTCCTATCTGAAAGTTTTACCTCATTGAGGTTAAGGGCGCAAAGGCGAAAGGCAACCCGGGTTCCTATGGGAAGGGTGTTTTGCCGGTAAATCTCGAATTTTGATCGGGACAGCCGTAGTCCGCGCCACTCAAAACCATGTTCAAGTTTTTCCTTGACAAACCGCCCCAAGTGAAGTCTATTCTGTACCTGCTAGGAGAGCATATGAGCGGCAGGCTTTATTATTATTGCTTCTATTATTACCCCTTGGAGGGGGCCGCTTCAGGTATGCTCTGCTACTGACAACTTCGTTTGCCCGTTAAAAGCCGTGAGCGCCTGGAGCGCCCACGGCTTTTTTTTTGGCCCGTTGGCCGGTTCTACAAACCGACACTCTGGATTCAGTCAAGCAAGGGGGAAAACTGTCATGATCATTGTAATGAAGCCGGATTACGACGAAGATGATCTGCTACGAATTGTGCGCCGCCTCGAGGACATGAGCCTGAGGGCCCATATATCCAAAGGCGAACAGAGGACCATCGTCGGCGCGATCGGAGATGAGCGCATACTGGCGGAGATACCGATGGAGTCTTTTCCCGGAGTGGAGAGGGTGCTGCCTGTGCTTAAGCCCTACAAACTGGTCAGCAGGGACTTTAAACCGGAAAACACCGTGGTGAGTGTGGATGGCTTAGACATCGGCGGTCCTCGGGTTCAGGTTATCGCCGGACCGTGCGCGGTCGAAAGCCGCGAGGTCCTCGAAGAGATAGCCGAGTCCCTGTTGCCTGCCGGGGTCCATTTCCTGCGCGGCGGGGCTTTTAAGCCGCGGACTTCGCCCTATGCCTTTCAGGGCTGGGGGGAAAAGGCCCTGGAGTTTCTTGCCGCAGTCCGTGAAAAGACAGGCATGAAGGTCGTAACCGAGCTCATGGACCCAAGAGACATCGAGCTGCTCTACAAATATGCGGACATAATCCAGATCGGCACCCGCAACATGCAAAATTTCAGGCTGCTGACCGAGGTGGGAAATATCGATAAGCCGGTCATCCTAAAGCGCGGCCTCTGCGCCACCATAAAGGAATTTCTCATGTCCGCCGAATACATCATGGCGCAGGGAAACGAAAAGGTGATCCTTTGCGAGCGTGGAATCCGCACCTTCGAAACCGAGACCCGCAATACGCTCGATATCAGCGCCGTGCCCCTTTTGAAACTACTCACCCACCTTCCGGTGATCGTCGACCCCAGTCACGCGGTGGGCCGGGTGGACCTCGTGCCCGCGGTGTCCCGGGCCGCTGTGGCCGCCGGGGCCGACGGGTTGCTGGTCGAGGTGCATGTGCGCCCCGAGGAGGCAATGAGCGACGGCCCCCAATCGCTTAGGCCCCAACCGTTTCTTTCCATGATCGAGGAGTGCCGGCGGGTCGCCGAGGCCGTCGGACGCTCTCTTTAAAACCGATTCTAAACTTTTCGCCTGTCGATCGTTGTGTGTCCACTATGCGGGGGATAACCATGGATGCTTCCAGTTTATCCGGCCCGATCGATCCCGGCCTCCAATGGAGCGAGAAGTCCGCAGTCGCAATTATCGGCGGACAGGGTGAGATGGGCCGGCTTTTTACAAAATTTTTCACCTCTTACGGCTTTCCTGTCCAGGTCGCGGACCTGGACACGCCCCTTACGCCCGAGTGCGCCATGCGCGAAAGCGATATAGTCGTATTCGCCGTGCCTCTCCACAAGACGGTGGCAATAATCGGGGAGCTCGTTTCCCTCGCAAGGCCCGGTCAGCTCCTGATGGACCTTACAAGCCTTAAATCCGCCCCGGTAAAGGAAATGTTGCGCTCCCCGGCCTCCGTTGTCGGCCTCCACCCCATGTTCGGGGGCCGGGTCGCGACGTTTGCCGGCCAGACCCTTGCCGCCTGCCCGGCGCGCATTTCGCCCCAACGGTGGCAGTGGCTCCGCGGCCTCTTTGTCGCCCGCGGCATCCGGGTCAAGGAATGCACTCCCGAGGAACACGACCGGATGATGAGCATCATCCAGGTGCTCTTTCACCTCATGACCATGCTCGCCGGCAGGACCCTGAGAAAGCTCGGAATAGACATTCGGGAAACCCTGGAATACACCAGCCCGATCTACCGGATCGAAATGAATCTTGCCGGCAGGATTTTCGCCCAGAGCCCGGAACTCTACGCCGCCATTACGCAGATGAATCCCAATACCGGGCAAATCCTTGCCCAGTTAAAGGAAAGTCTTGAAGTCTACGAAGATTTCTACAAATCCGAAGACCTCCAGGGGATTATGGACGATTTCAGCCAAAGCGCCGACCACCTGGGGGATTTCTGCTCGGACGCATACCGCGAAAGTTCGGCCCTTTTGGATTTTTCGGTCGAGTTGGCAAATAACATCAGGAATGGCTCAAATCCCCGCTCCGATAAGTGAACCATTCACCGGCTCTTCTTGTTAAAAATCCACGCCGGGTTGGGGCTCTATGCCTTTTCGGTAGGCGTGGACGATCTCCTTTACCTCGCTTGCCGTATCGGCCAGCGAGAGGATCTCCGGGGCCGCGTCGCGGCCCGTTAAAACCAGGTGCATAAGTGGGGGTTTTCCGCGGATTAGCTCCAGGGCCTGCTCCAGCTCCACCAGGTGTAAATGGATCGCGTTATTGATCTCGTCTAACACGATCAGATCGTATTGGCCCCGGGCAATGCGATCCCTTGCAAGACTCAGAGCCCGTTCGGCGGCTTCCCTGTGCTGCGCCCGGGAATACGGATTTCCCTGTATTCCGCAAAACCCCATGCCTGTTGCAACGATCTCCACCTCGCAGTCCAACTTCTTTACCGCCTCCCATTCGCCCGTAAAGATATCGCCCTTCATGAACTCGATAACGCAGACCTTCATGCCGTGGCCGCACGCGCGAAACACCATGCCCATCGCAGACGAGGTCTTGCCCTTTCCGTTCCCCGTTAGTACCACGACAAGGCCGACCCTTTTTTTCGGCGAAAGGGTGATCAGCGGAAGTTGCGGATGAAACCGAATCATTTTGCGCTCGTCGTAAAGCATCGCCGCTTCTCCTCTTATCCATAAGATAGCGACGCCGGGAAAAGAAATAAACGCGTGTTCCGCCCCAAAGCCAAAGGGCCTCCTGCCGCTTTTTCCCTCCGTTGACCGCCCGCGCCGACCGAGGATCCTGCCACTCTTTGTCCTGGCATTTCCACCTGTTTTACAGCCGATTTTTTTGTTTGCCAAATTATGGGCATATGCTCATAATTAGCTTTGCGAGGTAAAACTATGGCTCGACCCAAATGTTGCCGCAGGATCGATTGGGAACCGGGTTGCAGGGTCTTTAACCCCAGCGGGGTACCGGTCGCATCCCTTGAAGAAGTGGTTTTATCGATGGACGAGTTCGAAGCAATTCGGCTGGCCGATCTAGAGCGCCTCTATCACGGACAGGCCGCCGAAAAGATGGGGATCTCCCGCCAGACCTTCGCAAGGATCCTCGAAGAGGCAAGGAGCAAAGTGGCCCATGTGCTCGCCCGAGGGCTCTCGCTTCGCATCGAAAGAGGGTGCGCCTAGGCCGATCCACCATGCGAAAAGGAGGCGGAGATGAAAGAATACGTCATTTACCCTCTGGTAATCGGGGTCAATGAAACCGATCAGGGGATCATGACCTATCTGCGGGGATACGGCAAACGCATCTGGCTGCCCATTTACGCTTTCCTCATAAAGGGGGCCAAAGAGGTTATCCTGGTCGATACCGGCCTGGAGCAATTCGTTTTGGCCGAAAATGTCGGGCGTGAAACGGGCCTTAAAATTCAGGAATTCGAGGAAGCGCTGGGCGACCACGGACTGAGGCCCGAGGATATAGACATCATCATCCACACCCATTTGCATAACGACCACTGCGAAAACGATCCGAAATGCACGCGGGCTAAAATAATCGTGCAACGGGCCGAATACGACTTTTTTCTCAACCCCCATCCCATCGACCACCGTTACTACTCCGACATCCTGGACGGTTTGCATGTCGAACTGGTGGAAGGGGATACAAACCTTATGGAGGGGATCGATCTGATCTTTTCCCCGGGCCATACGCCCGGAGGGCAGTCGGTGGCTGTGCGTACGGCGGGGGGCAAAGCGATTATCACCGGTTTTTGCTGCAACGCTCAAAACTTTCCGCAAACTGGACCCAGTGTGCCTTCGGGGGTCCATATCGATGCAATCGCGGCATACGAAAGCGCCCGAAAAATCAGGGAGATGGCCGATATCCTTATCCCGCTTCACGAAATTTCGGTGGGAAAGGCGGGCAAAATCCCCGTGCTGTAGGCGAAGGCAAACCGGGCGTAGCCTTGGGAAGCGGCCCGGTTTCCTTTCGCCATAAATAATGTCCATGCCGGATAAAACGGCTGAGTCGGATGGAACACTATTATGGCCAGGAAGCCGGTTGTAGTGCAAGCCGCACTATCGCCTCAAACAGAGATCATTTTAAACAGCATCGCCGATGGAGTCTTTACCGTTGACTCCGAGTGGCGGGTCACCTTTTTTAATCGCGCCGCCGAAAAGATCACCGGCGTCTCGGCGGGCGAGGCGATAGGACGGCCCTGCTGCGAAGTCTTCCGGGCCAACATCTGCGAATCCGTTTGCGCGCTCAAATCCACGATGGAGACAAAAAAGCCCGTCGTAAACCGCGCGGTCTTGATCCTTCGAGCCGATGGCAAGGAAATCCCGATCAGTGTGAGCAGCGCGCTGCTAAAAGACGAATCGGGCAAGGTAATCGGGGGGGTGGAGACATTTCGCGATTTGAGCGTCGTTGAGACTTTGCGAAAGGAAATCGTCAGGCAATATAATTTTAAGGACATTATTTCAAAATCCCCGGCGATGATGCGCCTTTTTTCCATTCTGCCCGAAGTGGCCCAAAGCGAGAGCACCGTGTTGATCCAAGGGGAAAGCGGCACGGGAAAGGAACTGGTAAGCCGCGCCATCCACAGCCTTAGCCCCAGGGCCGCCAAACCCTTTGTGGCCGTAAACTGCGGCGCGCTCCCCGACAACCTGCTCGAATCCGAACTCTTCGGCCATGTCGCCGGAGCGTTTACCGACGCCAAGCGCACCCGCGCCGGAAGGTTTGCAATGGCCGAGGGGGGAACCCTTTTCCTCGATGAAATCGGAGACATCTCCCCTGCCATGCAGGTGCGCCTCTTGCGAGTGCTCGAAGAGCGCACCTACGAGCCCCTTGGCTCCTCCAAAACCGTTAGAACCGATGCGCGGATAGTCACCGCATCCAATCGAGAGCTCGCCCGGTTGGTGGAGGAGGGCCTTTTTAGAAAAGATCTCTACTACCGCATAAATGTCGTAAAGCTTGAACTGCCCCCTCTCGCCCAACGAAAAGAAGACATTCCCCTCCTTGCCGCCCACTTCATCGAACGCCTTAACCGGATGCGCAACAAAGAGGTCGCCGGGTTATCCCAGGAGGTCCTGGCGGTCTTCATGCGCCACGACTGGCCGGGAAACATCCGGGAACTCGAAAATGCGATCGAATATGCCTTCATCCTCTGCCGGCAGGGGCTGATACAACCCCGGTGCCTCCCCGAATACCTCCACGGCGAATCCTGCCCGCCTGTGCACAGCGGCGGACTCACCCTGGTCGATTACGAGCGAAACACGATCCTTAACGCCCTGGACCGCAACGGTTGGCGAAAAATGGCCACCGCCCGCGAACTGGGCATAGATAAAAACACCCTGCGGCGCAAGATAAAAAGGCTAAACATCGAGCGCGAGCAAGCCGGCTGATCCGCTTCTCGCCTCCGCCATCCCGGCCGCCGGATAATAATCGGAAATTCAATGAGATGATCCGGGGATTAAGTATACGTCTGTCTGTTGAATCAGACATGAAGCACTGGAAAATTTGGGCCGCCGACCCCAAGGTGGCCCGCTGGTTTCCGTTTTCTTGTGACAGCGAGGAAATCGAGAGAACTGCTCGGCACGTTTTCAGCTTTGTCCCCCTAAATGGTGTGCTTACCGCCGAATGCGACGGTCAACCATGCGGTCTCGCAGGCCTTATATTGCCGGAATTCCGCAAGCTCAGCCATCAGGCGCCGTTCTCGATAATCGTTGCTGAACCATACCGTAATCAGGGCGTAGGTTCTCTTTTAATACGGTCCTTAATGGCTAGAGCTAAAAATTCGTTTGGGATTCGTCTCCTATTGCTTGAGGTTTATGAAGGAAATCCTGCGCGTTCTCTCTACCTGAGGATGGGATTTGTCGATTTTGGTTTTCAGCCGTGCTTTAGCAATGTGGACGGTGAACTCCTGGGACGCCACTTGATGTGTAAAGCTCTCTAAACAGGGCCTTGGCCAATATCCGGCATCCATGTTATTGACTTCGAAAGGCTAAGATGTTAACCGCTTCCAGTACACGGACAAGGGAATCCACCCCGGCCCCCACCTCAATCGCTTTACTCTAAAGGATAGCCGCAGGAGTCGTGATTGCACCCAAAGACATGTCCGTTTTCTACCACCGACTCCCGGATCGGGGCCGATGGGCGAGCTCGGATACGGACACAAACCGCGCGCGCGCAGAGGAGAAGTTCCCAGTCGATGTCTACGGGCTTGCCTTCGACTAAAAGGACACAAACCGCGCGCGCAGAGGAGAAGTTCTATGAGGTCGTTTGGCCAAACCTTGACCATGTGTGCGGTGATGTGGCTTGGACTTTCCACCGTGGCGGTTGCAGCCGACATAACTGCGGCAGGGGCCTCCTTTCCCTATCCCCTGTTCGCTAAATGGGCGGTGGCCTATAGAAATGCAACAGGTATACGGGTCAATTACCGCTCCATCGGTTCCGGAGGCGCCATTAGCCAGCTAAAGGCCGGGACCATCGATTTCGGAGCTTCGGAGATGCCCTTTACACCCGAGGAGCTTCAAAGGGCGGGGCTGCTCCAGTTCCCCTCGGTCATCGGGGGCGTAATACCCGTTGTCAATCTCGGGGGCGTAAAACCTGCCCAAATCAAATTGAGCGGCAGGGTGTTGGCCGATATCTACCTCGGAAAAATTACGAAGTGGAACAGCCCGGAAATCGCCGGCCTCAATGAAGGGGTAAAACTTCCCGATAAATTTATCAGCGTGGTTCACCGAGCCGATGCTTCCGGCACTACCTTCACCTTCTCCAACTACCTGTCCAGGGTCAGCCCGCAATGGAAACGCGCGGTGGGGACCGGCGTTTCGGTGGCCTGGCCCACAGGCGTTGGCGGGAAGGGCAACGAAGGAGTCGCAGCCTATGTCCAGAAGATTTCCGGCTCTATCGGGTATGTCGAATACGCCTATGTGCTCCAAAACAATATGACCTATGCCCTGGTGCAAAATAGAGCCGGGCGGTTCGTAAAACCGGGTCTGCAGAGTTTTCAGGCTGCTTCGGCCGATACAAACTGGGTGAGCGCAAAGGATTTTTATATGGTGCTGACCGATCGACCGGGCAGCGACGCCTGGCCGATAGTCGGCGTGACATTCATCCTGATGCACAGCGTCCAAAAAGATCCGCATATCGCCAAAACCGCTCTGGATTTCCTGCAATGGACCTATAGAAATGGAGGCGAATTGGCCAATCGGCTGGGCTATGTCCTTATGCCTTCATCCGTTGTCGAACTCATAAACAAAGAGTGGAGATCCGAGATTACCGGGCCGGGTGGCAAACCAATTTTGTTTGGTGATTAGTGATTGGTGATTAGTTAATAAGAAAAGACTCTCTTTTCCCAGTGTTGGCTCACCCTTCGCCGGGGGAAACAATTTACATCCCCGCGCTGGAGAAAATCGACCATGTTGGAGCGTGTCCTGCAAGCCGGCTTGATGGCGCCAAAAACCCTTACGGTGTCTATAACCAACGGCTGCAATCTGCGCTGCCTCCATTGCTGGCCGCAAAGTCGCCCCGAGTTGATTGCCGCGCCGGTCCCGGCGGAGAGTATTTGCCGACTCATCGCCGAATTTGTCGCCCTCGGGGTCGAGGAGGTAATCCTTTCGGGCGGCGAACCGCTCACCCGCCCGGACTGGATCGATATCCTGGCCTTTTGCTGCCGGCAGGAAGCCATTCGCGCCGTCTGTTTGCAGACAAACGGCGCCAAGTTGTCCGAAGTTGAGGTCTCCAAACTCAACTCCTTGGGGTTTGCGGGGCTGGCCGTCCAGGTCAGTCTCGATGGCGCAACCGAGAAAACCAACGATTACCTGCGAGGCGCGGGCAGCTTCAAGCGGGCCCTTTCCGGGCTCACTTACCTGGTGGAAGGCGGACTTGGCAAAAGGACCCGGGTGGCCTTTACCGAAATGCGCCACAATTTCGATGAAATCCCCGCCCTGCTTGCTCTTCTCGAAAACCTGGGGATTGGAAGAGTCGTGACCGGTACGCTCATCCCGAAGGGGCGCGCGGCAAAAAACCATGGGCTTTTTCTGCCGACGCCTTCCCAATACCGCAAACTCCTCGAGCGCTACCAGGCCGATCCCGGTTTTAGAGGCGCCTGCGACCGGATGGCCGCTATTTCGGTGGTCGAATGGTACAAGGGGCGGGCTGAGGCTGCCCGTGGCGTTTGCCGGTGCATCGAAAGCCCTTATGTGAGCGCGGATGGCAGGATGTACCCCTGCGCTTTATTCCAGGCCGATGAATTTTCAGTGGCCGATGTCTTCTCGCGTCCTCTTGCGGAAGCGCTTCGTGAAGCGGCGCCCCTTTGGTCCCAACTGCTGGAAATCAGCCGCCGGAGAGCCCTGGAGCTAAAAATTTGCAGGGGATGCCAGGGGCGCTCCCACTGTGCCGGCGGCTGCATGGGCCGGGCCTATGCGGCTTACTCCTCCATGATGCGCGAAGAAGATCGCTGTTCTCTTCGAAAGGCGGCCTACACTTTTTCCTGACGAATACGTATTGGGCCTCCAACCCAAGGAAACAATCCGCATCCTCACCACTATTGCACCGGGGACGATAAGCACCTTTTGAGATTTCCCCTTTGGGACTCCTCAACCCGGACCCCGCTCCTGAGGCTGTTTTGGCCGAATGGCCCGTTTCTTGACTATACCTTCCTTAAATTCAAAAGGGGAAACGAATGAAAAAAATTGCAATAACAAGCGAAGGTCCGGGATTGGACGACCTTGTGGACCCAAGGTTTGGCAGGGCCGCAGGGTTTGTGCTGGTCGATCTCGAAAACATGAACACAAGCTATATCGACAACGGGCAGACACAGGTGATGGCGCAGGGCGCAGGCATTCAGGCCGCGCAACTGGTGGCCCGCGCCGGGGCCGAGTGCGTTCTTTCGGGCTATGTCGGCCCCAAGGCCTTTAAGGCGCTTTCGGCGGTTAAGATAAAAGTTGTCCAAAACCTCGAAGACGGTATCACCGTGCGCCAGGCCGTCGAAAAATTCAAGCAGGGCGATTTTCAATTCGCCGATGGTCCCAACAGGGAGTCCGGTCGATGATCGTTGCAATCGCCAGCGGTAAGGGCGGAACGGGCAAGACCACGGTAGCCGCATCCCTTTCACGCGTCTGGGAACGTCCCCTGGTCGCCGTTGACCTGGATGTGGAGGCCCCGAACCTGCATCTTTTCCTGCGCCCGGTCATCGAGGAGAGCTCTGCGGCATGGATCGAAACGCCGGTCGTAGACGAGTCGCGGTGTAACTTTTGCCTCGCATGCTCCGATCTTTGCCAGTTCAAGGCGATCAGCGTGATGGGATCGGTGGTGCTGACTTTCCAGGAGATGTGCCACGGGTGTGGGGGCTGTATCGCGGTGTGCCCGCAAAAAGCGATCTCGCCGGGTAGACGCGAACTGGGGCAAATCGGCTGGGGTCGAGCGGGCAATACCCAATTTCTGATGGGGCGCCTGAGAATTGGCGAGGCCATGAGCCCGCCCCTGATGCGCCAGGTTAAATCCCGGCTAAAAGACATTATCGAGGCAACCGGTCGGGACGCGATCGTCGATGCGCCCCCCGGAGTAAGCTGCCCTGCGGTTAACGCGGTAATGGGATCCGATGTCATCGTCCTTGTGACCGAGCCTACGCCTTTTGGTTTCCACGATTTCAAGCTTGCGTGGGAGGCCTTCTCCCCGCTGGGAAAACCGATGGGGGTGGTGATAAACCGCGCCGGGGTGGGAGACCGCAAGATTTATTCGTTTTGCGCCGAAATGCACATACCGATCCTCTCCGAGGTCCCCTACGAGCGCTCTGCCGCCGAGGGCTACGCCCGGGGCCGGATCGTTGCCGATCTCTCCCCTGAATTTCGAAATATTTTCGTCTCGCTTTCTTTGAAAATTTTCGAACTGGCCGCAGGTTCCCGGGTTCTGGAGGCGACGCATGCGTGAGGTAGTGGTTATTAGCGGCAAGGGCGGCACGGGCAAAACCTCGCTTACCGGGGCATTCGCTCACCTGGCTTCAAACAAGATCGTTTGCGACCTGGACGTCGATGCTCCCGACCTTCACCTGCTGCTTCGCCCCCAAGCCGGGCGAACGGAAGAATTTTTTTCCGGCCACGTGGCCCAAATCGATAACCGCCAGTGTACGGGGTGCGGTCTGTGCGCTTCGATGTGCCGATACGATGCCGTGCGCGTTGACGGAAACACCTATTCGATCGATCCTCTTCGCTGCGAGGGTTGCAGGGTCTGTGTGGCATTCTGCCCGGCGGGGGCGGTGCTTTTTCCGGAAAAGCACTGCGGCCACTGGCATATTTCCTCAACCCGGTTCGGCCGGCTGGTTCACGCCCGGCTGTTTCCCGGTGAAGCCAATTCGGGCCGCCTTGTGTCGGTCCTAAAGCAACAGGCCCGGCAACTGGCCAAATCCGAGGGAAAAGAACTCATCCTCTCCGACGGGGCCCCGGGGATCGGATGTCCCGTAATCAGCTCGCTTTCCGGCGCCGATCTTGCCGTTGCTGTGACGGAGCCAACGCCTTCTGGCCGCCACGATCTCGAGCGGGTGGCCGAGCTTTGCGGCCATTTTCGTATTCGGCTCGGGGTCATTATCAACAAATTCGATCTAAACCCCGAAGGGGCGGACGGAATCGAAGAATTCTGCCGCTCAAAGGGCCATGAGGTAATCGCACGGCTTGCCCACGACCAGATCGTAACCAAAGCCATGGTTGCGGGGCTCGTGGTCACCGAACTGCCGGAGACCGACTTTACCCGCGAGGTCCGAAAAACCTGGGCCAGGATCGAAGAGCTTGCGGCGCGAGGGAAAAAATCCTGATATTGGACTTTCCCCGTGACATTTGTTTATACTCAGCCGGCGGGTATTGGCCCGCCGTATCGGTACGAATCGATTTAAGGGAGATGAAATGAAAAACGTAACGGTTGCTATTCCATCAACTAACCCCGGTGGGCTGGATTCAATTCTGGGTGCTCATTTCGGTCACTGCGATCTCTATACCCTGGTCGATGTGGAGGACGGACAGGTTCAAAACGTTCGCGTGCTGCCAAACGTTCCTCACCAGCAGGGCGGATGCATGGCCCCGGTAAATCACCTTGCCCAAAACGGCGTGCAGGTGCTCATCGCCGGCGGTATGGGCATGAGGCCTCTCATGGGCTTTAACCAGATCGGAATCAACGTCCTCCACGGCGGGACCGCCCAAACGGTCGGTGAGGCCGTCGATGCGTTCCTTAAAGGAAACCTGCAGCAGTTTTCGACCGATTTCACATGCGGCGGGGGCGGGGGAAGGTAGAGTACATGCTGCACATTCTTCTGATCACCGCTCGCAGGGAGCGTATCGAGTCCTTTGTGGAAGGGCTTTGTTCCGACCGCAAGGTGCGCCTAGATATAGTCTTATCCGGCGCCGAGGCCCTGGGGATTTTGCAAACCGTAACTCCCCATCTGGTAATAGTTGATTCCACCTCGGAAAATATCGAATCGTTCGACCTGGTAAGAAGCATTATCGGCGTTAACGCCATGGTGAACACCGCGGTGGCAAGTCCGCTATCCGATGAGCAATTTCATGACAGGGGCGAGGGGTTGGGAATTCTTTGCCGGGTGCCGCTCGACCCCGGCCGCGGCGATTCAAACGCCTTGCTGCAAAGACTTCGCGATCTAACGGCCACGGCTTAGCCCCGGCAGCGGCAAGGCGGGGAGAAGGTTTTGCTCCCTGCTTTGCCCGCTCCCGTTTTTTACGCGCCCGGCTGGGCATCGAAATCTACCTCGATAAACAGCGTTTCGCCCATCGGCGTCAGTTTGCAGCCGGGGTATTTTTTCCGGAAGATGTGGAGCATCGACCGGTTCTCCCGCAATACGTAAGCCGCAAAGCCTCTGTAATTGTTTTTCCTGGCTATTTTCTCCAGGATATCGACTAGACGCGATCCGATGCCCCGCCCCTGGAAATCGTCTCCCACCATGAAGGCGACCTCGGCCAGCCCATTTTCGGCTTCCGCATAGGAGGCGATAGCCATGATCTCCTGGTGGCCGCTCGTGGAGGTAAGCCCCACGATGGACATGTTTTTGCGGTAGTCAACGCTTACCCACTGCTGCTGCATGGCTTTGTGCGAAAAGAGTTTCTTATGGTAGAAAAAACGGTGATATATCGACTGGGCCTGCAGCGAGTAAAAGAAATTGCGGAATGCGAACTCGTCTGAGGCAAGCAGTGGGCGAACCTCGATCGTTTTGCCGTCGTCTAACTGAAAGGACGTCTTGTAGTCTTCGAGGAAAATGAGATCTTCCTGGTGGGGAGTGACCTGGTCGGAAAATATATAATGATGCTTTTTCGCCTCCTCTATCAGTTCCTCGCGAAACTTCGGGTGAGCGATCTGGGCCAGTTCCATTACCCGCTGATAGATGCTTTTCCCCTTTAGTTCCGCAATGCCGTATTCGGTGACCACAAAGTTCACATCGCCCCGCGTTGTGGCCACTCCGGCCCCTTCGCTTAAGTGCGACACGATGCGCGAGGACTTGCCGTTCATTGCCGTGGACGGCAGCGCTATGATGGAAAAGCCCCCCCGAGACATCGCGCTGCCCCGAATAAAGTCGACCTGATCGCCGATCCCGGAGTAAAATAGATAGCCTACCGAATCCGAACACACCTGCCCGGTGAGATCGACTTCCAGCGCCGAACTGATGGAAATCAGGTTGTCGTTTTGGGCAATGACCGCCGGGTCGTTTACAAAATCGGAACTGCCGAAATAAAACATCGGGTTGTTGTCGAGATATTCGTACAGGCTGGGAGTCCCCATGCAAAGGGAGGCGACCGCTTTACCCGGCAGCAGGGATTTTTTGCTGTTGGTTATGACCTGTTTTTCAAAAAGAGGTAAAAACGCATCGGTTATGACCTGGGTGTGGATTCCAAGGTCCTTTTTGTCCCCGAGGTACTTTAAGATCGCGTAGGGCAGGCGCCCGTAGCCGATCTGCAGGGTCGCGCCATCGCTTACCAGTTGCGAAACGTAATGGCCGATCCGCTTGGTCGTCTCCCCGTCGGCCCCCACCGGCATGTGTTCTCCAAGCGGCTCTTCGTGCAGGACCAGGTAGCTTAGGTCGTCGACGTGAACGAAGGAGTCGCCAAGCGTTCGTGGCATGCGCGGATTGACCTGGGCGATGACCAGCGCGGAGTTCTGCATGCCGGCGCGGGTGATGTCGACGGAAATGCCCAGGCTGCAGTAGCCGAACCGGTCGGGCGGGCTTACCTGGACGAGCGCTGCGTCCAGGCCTATGGACTTGCTCGAAAAAAGCTCGGGAATCTGTGACAGGTAGGCCGGCACGTAGTCTATGTTACCTTTGAAAACCGCCTTTCGCATCGATGGGCTGATGAAAAAAAGCTTGAGGGAAAAGCGGTTAAGAAACGACTCGTCGTCTACATATTCGGAAAGCGCGCCCGAAAGCATCTGGTAGACCATAATATCCTGGAGATTTTTGTCTTTGACCATCGCTTCGATGAGGTGACGAGGCTCCCCGCAGCCCGTGCCGACAAAAACGCGGCTGCCCTTCCTTATGGCGGCCACGGCATGCTCGCAGCTTACGACCTTCTCGGGGCAATGTTCGTTTAGCCAGTCGACATAGTCCATTGTGCAAATGTCCTTTCAAACGGAGCGTGAGCGGTTACAGTCGTCCCGCAAAGGACGCGCGATCCGGAAAAAGTATAGCAGCGATTCGTCATTGTGCAACAGATGTTAACGGCCGCAGGGTGCGGCGCCTGGGCCTCGCAGCCGCCCGTCATGCTCTTTTTTGTGTAACCTCTTGCTATGTGGCGCGGATTTATGAAAAAAAAGATGGGTTGCCGGCGAAAAATTAAAAGATCCATCAAAAAATCATGTATTCAAAGGGGGCCGGAAAGCCCCTCGGGTTGAATGCAAATCTTTTTTAGCGAGACTGCCTAAAATGGCCTGGTTGAAACGAAATCTATTTAACTACAAATTCGAGCTGCTTTTGGCCTTGATCGTACCCTTTCTTTTGACCGCCAGGCTCACCACTTTCCCGCCGCTTATGTTCACCGAGGGGTGGGTGCTCTCCATCGCCCGCAATTGGGTAAAACTGGGAAACTATTGTCAACTTATGGCCGGGAAACCGGTTTCGGCTTCCATGTTAAATGTCGGATTTCCAGCTATCGCCCCCGTAGCTCTTAGTTTTCGCCTTCTGGGGGTGGGCATCTGGCAGGGGCGCCTGCCCTTTGTGCTGTTTACCCTGGGTTCGCTCATCCTGGTTTACCAGTTGGCAACCCGGCTCTATTGTCGCTCGATCGCACGGGGCGCGCTCGCCGTGCTGTTGCTGATGTCGACCGTTGCCGGGGTTAATCCGCTTGGCGTTGGAAAAATGGCCCTGGGAGAGATGCCCAGTATGTTCTATCTCCTGGCCGGCTATCTTTTTTTCATAAGGTCCCTTTCGATGTCCTCATTCATTTCCCTGTTATTTACTTGTACCTTTTGGGGCCTTGCGCTCATTACAAAGCTTCAACCGCTGCCTTTTTTGGTCGTGTCCCTGGCCGTGGTGTCTTCCCTTCTTGTACTGCGCCGCTCCTGGCGGCTTTCCTGGCTGGTTGGGGCTTCTCTTCCGGGAGCCCTTCTATCTTTTGGCGTTATGAGCCTTATACAGCAGGGGCTCCTTCACGACCGGGCGCTGGTTGAAACCCAGCCGGGCATATTCGGCGTAACGGCTTTTGTGCCGGTATTGTCCGTTCGCCTCTTAGCCATGACTTCCGCCCTTCTTTTCGCCAGCCCGGCCCTGCTCGGGATATGCCACGGCGCCAGGCGATGTTTGCGCGACTGGCGCGCGGTAGCCGTGGGGGAGTTGGAAGCTGCAAGGCTATCTCTGCTTATTCTTGTCGGGACGTGGATGGCGTGGTGCCTGCTGCTGGCCTCGGCCGGAACGCGCTACCTTTTTCCCCCTGCCTTCCTGGGAAGTATTTTCTTCTCGCGAATGGTCTACGACTTGACCGATGGATTCGATTTCCGGCTTGCGCTTAAACGAGCGGCGGAGTCGATGGGCCGAAAATGCGGAAAACGCAGCATCACGGCCCTGCTGATGTTGCTCTACATTACATTTGCCGTATCCATTACCCTCAAAGACATGGCCTTGGCCTATGCCGGGGCCGATGGCTCGGTGATCGACACGGCGGAGTACATCAATAGCTGTACAAGGCCCGGTTCCCTGATCGAAACCTATGACATGGAACTTTCTTTCATGCTCGATCGCCCCTGTCATTACCCGGCAAATCCAACGCTTATAAAACTGGATCGGCGTTTTGTCCTGGGAAAGAAGGTATCGATTGGCTACGATCCCCTTAAGGCCAATCCGGACTACCTCATAGTGGGGCCGATGACCAGGACCTGGCGCCTCTACGATGCCGTGTTGCAAACCGGTGCATTCAGATTGGTAAAAAGGTGCGGAGGCTACGCTATCTACAAAAGATCCCGCAGGTAGGCTTGGCTCAATCGCCCCCCTTTTTTTCAAAGGGGGGTTGGGGCAATACTGTTCACTTAATAATAAAAATACATTCTGATATCTTAATTGGAGGAAGTCTTTTGGGACCATGCCTGCGCACAGAGAATAAAGTTAAACATTAAGTGAACAGTATTGGGGGTTGGGGGG
>JARLHO010000085.1 GCA_031292215.1 Syntrophobacteraceae bacterium
CCACCTTCCATCTTGCTCGTCCACCGCGCATGATTTGGTAGGCGTTTTCGTTGGTGATGGTTAAATCGGTGACCCAGCAGAAATATTTGGTTGCCTCTCCCCGGAGTTCCCAATACTCCAGGATATTTACCAGGAGGTCCCGATTTGACTCATTCAGAGGAAGACCGTTGGCGAAACGGAAGAAGTGACGCACTTTCGGATTTTTCGGGTCCGGGATATCGAATTCGGTGGTCTCGCCTCTGGCCGTTGCTTTGTCCAGGCAGGCTGACAAATAGGCATGATCGCCTTCCTTGCTTCCAAGGATAAAGTGACATCGGTGTTCCTGAAGGTCCCTGATGTGGGGCGCGTTGGAGCCGAGGCCATCTTCAACGATTATGACCTTGAGGTCGGGGTGGTCCTGCCGGAATTTTTGAAGCCATCGGCGTGAGGCATTACGTTCGCAATCGTTTTTGGTTGCGCCGTCCTGCTTGCGGATGGGCTCCGGCGGCAACGGGATAACCTCTTTACGATCAGGATGGACGATGGCGCTTCCCAGCATCTGAAGGTGGTAGGTGATCTGCCCTGTCTGAGGTGTTTTTACGGAAAGCCTGCCCGGCTAAGACGCCGCTCCGCATTTCATGCACACTATAACCACTATGCAACCTCTTTGTGAAATTGTTCGCGTCCACCTTCTTAGATCTTTAATGGCCGGCTTCCTTCTGGTGGCGAACCGCCAGAATTAGGCTCCCGCGCCCATCGTGGCGATAGAGTACCGTGTACCCGCCATCGCCAAAAGGAATCGGCCATTCCCTGTATTCCGGCTCCATCTCCTCGGCAGGTCTTCCGATTTCCGGGTGTCGCGCGATGACCCTTACTGCGGATCGTATGGCTCCGATGGCCCGTTTGGGCGCCTCCGGATTTTCTTGTGCAAGAAAGCGATAAAGACGTTGCGTGTCACGCAGAGCGGAAGGAGACCAAATTAACGGTGGCATTCAGGAATATCCTCGTCTTGCCCCTCCTCCAATTTGGCAAGCCAGCCATCGGCTTCTTCAACCGTTACGTGCAGACCCGAGGCCTGGTACTCGTTCCAAGCCCTGATCCCATCCTGGCGGAAAGTCTCGCGCTTTTCCTCACGGTCTACATACTGATGGATGGCTTCGAGAATCGTCCAGTGGGTGGTGCGCTGCCGGGCCTTTGCAAGGCGTTTAATGCGCTTTTTGGTATCCTCGTCTATCTTAACCGTCGTAGGGCTGTTGGCTCTGTCACTCATAGAATTTTCCTCCCGATAATATCGGGTAGTACTTTGTATTCTTATATAACCAGACCGGAAGGAAAAATCTCGCCTGTTTTTGCCCTGGCCCCCGAAAATATCCGTGGTCGCAGGAGAGTGTTGCAGAAATAGCGGTTTAAAAATGTTTCGAAGCTACCGGTCGGGGGAGGATTGCGCGGTGTTACAAGATGGGCTCCGGGAACCTTTTTCGTCTTCGTGCGCTCTGGGAGGGGAGGCAACCCAAAGATGTGATGGGGGCAAACCACAGGGCTCTGCCGGGCTGTCCGGGGCCCCTTGTTCGGCTGGGTCCGCCCTGCAGCCCGGTAAGGATAGGCTTAAAACGGGAGGGCTCAGCGCTTGGGAAGATTATTTGTCGGGGGTTACCTGCCAGCCGACCCCGCGTACATATAGAGCAGGCTTCCATCCTTTATCCTGTCGATCACGGGTTCGGCCTCCTGCATAGGTATTGCCGGACACCCCTCGCTTAAGCCCAGCCTTGCGACCCCGTGAAGGCGGCGATTGAGTGCGATCGCATCCCGGCTCACGTAATAGGCGCCGTGCATCACGATTTTGCGGGAAAGCGAATTGTCGTTTACCCCTTTTTGAAGGCCGTAGAGCACCATGCTCGCACCGTGAGGGCCGTAGTATTCGGGGCCGGTCATGAAAAAACCGCAAGGGGACTCAAGGGAATCCTCCCTGTTGGAAAACCTTGTCGCGTAGAGCTCTCCCGAGTTTTTGCCGTGCGAGACCAGGAGCGTCGCAATGTCGCACGAACACAGGTCGATTAGAAAGAGCCTTTTGCTCGTGGAGGGTTGGGTGTAGTCTATGATGGTTAAAAAACGCCTGTTGGCAAATTCTTCGCAGTGCGCGTTGAGATAGCGCATGGCCCGGATGAGAGCGGAGTAGGGCAGGCCGCATTTTCTTGCGCGCCGGTAGAGGGCCCGACCCATCGATGCCGGGGGAGACGGAAGGGGCCTGCAAACAGGCTCGGAATTCCGGCAAGGCTCTTTTGCCGGCTGCGAACACGATACAAGGGAAAAAGCTGCAACCGCAAAAAGCAGGCAGAGTAGCGTTCTTGGCATATTGTGATGCTCCCGCGGAAGGGCGGCAGATGTAAAACGGTGATTAAGTTTAGAAGCGCAGCCAACTTATATCAAGAGGGCGTAAATATGTCAAAGTTTGATCGAATCGGGGACTGAAATGGCCGGACACCTGGAAATCCACGGATATTGCGACAGTCGTTTTCGTGAAGTCGAAAGTAGGTTTGAAAAAAATTTCAAACTGGGTCTGGAGGTGGGCGCCTCCTTTGCGGCGACCATCGACGGGGAATATGTAATAGATCTTTGGGGCGGGTACGCAAACGAGGCCGGGACGGCCCCGTGGGAGAAAGACACCATAACGAATGTCTACTCCACGACGAAGGTGATGACGGCGTTGTCCGTGCTGATTTTGGTCGATAGGGGTCTACTCGATTTGGACGCGCCCGTTGCCCGCTACTGGCCGGAGTTTTCGCAAGGGGGAAAGGGCAATATTCCCGTCCGGTGGATTCTAAGCCACAGCTCGGGGCTTTCGGGCTTTGGCGAGCCTCTGCCTCTGGAGGCTCTCTATGACTGGGAGCGAATCGTTACGGTCCTTGAGCGCCAGAAGCCCTGGTGGGAACCCGGAACGCGAAGCGGCTACCACGCCGTAACGTTTGGCTACCTTTTGGGAGAACTGGTGAGGCGGATATCGGGAAAGACCCTCGGGGCCTTTTTCCGGGATGAAGTCGCCGTTGCGCTCGGCGCCGATTTTCATATCGGCCTGCCCGTCGAACACGAGTGGCGTGTGGCGGAAATGACCAGGCTTTCTCGGATGTTGCCGGGTGAAATCGATCCCGAATCGATTGCCGGGAAAACATTTTTAAATCCCCCCCTTACTCCCGGACACTCCGACAGGGCGTGGAGGAGCGCGGAAATCCCCGCGAGTAACGGTCAGGGAAACGCTCGGTCGGTGGCAAGGGTGGGCTCGCTTCTGGCTTGCGGCGGCAGCCTGGATGGCCGTTTTTTTCTCTCCAAACAAACCGTTTTGCGTGCGATCGAGGAGCAGATTAACAACCAGGATCTTGTGCTGGGTATCCCGATACGCTGGGGGCTGGGGTTCGGACTGGCAACCGAAAAGGTCCCGTTTCTTAGCCAGAGGTCCTTTTACTGGGCAGGTCTTGGCGGTTCCTGGGTCGAAATGGATCTAGACACCCGGAGCTGTTTTTCCTATGTCATGAACAAGCTCCTGCTAAATATCGCGGGCGACCCACGCATGTTTTCATTGCGAGACGCCTTCCTTACCGGGATGAAGCGGCTGTAGAGATTCGACCGGGGCGGCCTTTCGGGTTTCCAGGGGCTCTTTTGCAACCCGGCAAACGGCTAGATCTTCGCTGCATTGCAGGAAAGTGGGCAGGGTCCAGCTATGTCCGTCTCTTGCGATGAATATATCGGCGGCTTCCGGTCCCCAGCTTCCGGCATGGTAGTTGGGAAAATCCGCGGGCTTAACCGCATTCCACATATCGAGGATCGGGGCGATCACCGCCCAGGCCGCCTCGGTTTGATCGGACCGCATGAAAAGGGTTGGGTCTCCTCTTACAACATCCAGCAGCAGGGTTTCGTAGGCCTCCGGGGACCTCGTCCTGAACGCCTCGCGGTAGTAGAACTGCATCATGACCGGTGCGAGCGCCATGTTGGGCCCGGGGTGTTTTACCTCGAAGCGCAGCAGGATTCCCTCCTGGGGCTGGATGGCCATAACCAGGCGGTTGGGCCGCGAATCGGAAAGGGCCGCGCCGGGGAAGGCCTGGTGGGGCACGGGCCGAAAGTGAATGCACACCTCCGAAATCCTTGCGGGTAGCCGTTTGCCGGTTCGCAGGTAAAACGGCACGTCCTGCCACCGCCAGTTGTCCACGAAAAACCTCACGGCGGCAAACGTTTCGGTGGCCGAATCTTTCGCTACTCCCGGTTCCAGATGGTAGGCCACAACGCGCTCCCCCCCGATCCAGCCTGTTCCGTACTGACCCCGGACCGCGTTTTGACCGACCAGCTCCGGCGCTATGGGCCGAATGGCGCGCAGGACGTCCACCTTTTTCTGGCGGATTTCATCGCTTCCAAACGATATGGGCGGTTCCATGGCGATGAGACAAAGGATTTGGAGAAGGTGGTTTTGAATGATGTCCCGAAGGGCCCCGGCGTTTTCGTAATAGCCGCTTCGATGGCCGATTCCGTCGGCTTCGGCCACGGTGATCTGCACGTGGTCGATATAGCGGCGGTTCCAGACGGGCTCAAAGAGCGTGTTGCCAAACCGGAAGGCCAGGATGTTCTGGACGGTTTCCTTCCCCAGGTAATGGTCTATGCGGTAGATTTGGGATTCGGTGAAATGTTCGGCCAGGAGCCGATCGAGCTGCCGGGCCGACTCGAGGTCGCGCCCGAAGGGTTTTTCGATAACAATGCGGGCATGGCGCCGGTCGCGGTTTAGCTTGGCGCTCGCAAGGCCTACGGCGAGGGGCTCGAACCTGTCGGGAGGAACCGCCAGGTAAAAGATTCGAACGGCCCTGCCCGAGATTTGTTCGTCATAGCCCGCAAGGTCTTTTGCAAGGGAGGCGAAAGCGCTCGGATCCTCGATGTCGACCTGAAGGAAAAACACATTGGAGGCGAAATCGTTCCAGTTTTTGTCCTCGGTCTTTCCCCCGGACGAAAATTGATCCGCCCCTTCGCGCAGGCGCAGGCGATAGGCCTCGTCTGTAACCTGCCCGCGTCCGGTCCCGATGATCTTAAACCGCGAGGGGAGCCTCCTGTCCTGGAAAAGATCGAACAGGGCGGGAATGAGCTTTCGGAAGGCCAGGTCGCCGCCTCCCCCGAATATGACAAATACTATCCCCTCACCTGATTTATCGCCGTCCATCGAGTGTTCTCCCATCAACCCTCGCCGGGCGAGGATAATTTGCCGCTTTTTTTTCGGATGTTGGACATCAGGCTGTCGTAGGGCTTGTTGAACTTTTCTATTCCTTCGTCTTCGAGCCTGCCGCTCACCTCGCCCATGTCGATCCCAAAAAATCCGAGCCGGGCAAGCCATTCCCGGGCCTTGTCCCCGTTTTCTTCAAGGCGTGGTTTCGGGTCGCCGTGATCCCGGTAGGCTTCAAGCGTTTTCATCGGCATGGTGTTTACGGTGTGGGGGCCGATCAGGGCTTCGACGTATTTTGTATCCGCGTACTGGGGGTCCTTTACGCCGGTGCTGGCCCAAAGGAGCCGCTGAGGTACTGCCCCCAGATCGGCAAGGCGGCCAAACCGGGCGCTGCCAAAAATCTCCTTGTATATCCGGTAGGCCGCCTTGGCGCATGCGATTGCAATCTGCCCGCGAAGCTCGAGAGCAACGGGTGCGCCGGTTTTTTCGAGCATCGGATCGACCATGACATCGATGCGGCTAAGAAAAAAGCTTGCAACCGATGCGACCCCACCCACCGGCAGCCCCCTGGCCGCCCGGTCCTCAAGCCCTGAAACATAAGCCTCGGCGGCCATCCGGTAGCGCTCCAGTCCGAAGAGCAGGGTGACGTTTACGTTTAGCCCCTCGCCGATCAGTTGCCCAATGGCCTGGATGCCCTCAACGGTTGCGGGGACCTTTATGAATACGTTTGGCCGGGCGAGCGTCTTCCACAGCCGCCGGGCTTCAACGAGGGTGGCCTCCGCGTCATGGGCAAGATGAGGGTTTACCTCGATGCTTACAAAGCCGTCCCGTCCCCGCAGTTTGTCAAAAACGGGCTTGAGGATATCCGCGGCCCGCCCGACGTCTTCTGTGGCTATGGCCTCAAAGATTTGCCCGGCGCTTTTTCCCTCGCGCGCAAGAGCTCGAATGGCATCGTCGTAGACATCGCTTCCCTCGATTGCTTCATCGAAGATATTGGGGTTAGACGTTATGCCGCCCAGTCCGTCCTCTGCGACCATCCGCTGTAATCCTCCCGAGTCGATCAGGTGGCGGTGAATGTAGTCGAGCCAGACGCTCTGGCCCAGGGACCGAAGTTTTAGCAAAGGATTTTCATTTGTCATGTTTTCTCACCGTTTGCTGTCTCTCTAGGAGCCGGAGGGGACCTGGAGCGGTTGGCGCTTTCGCTTCCAGAGGATCTTTTTTACCTTGGACACGATGGCCTTGCGGGATATCTCCTCAAAATCGAGCAATTCCCGGGGCTCGCCGCTTTCGGGTTTTTTTCGAACGGCAAGCGAATAGACCGGCACCCCCGATGACCCGAGGGCCGATCTCACGGCTTCTCCGATTCCTCCCTCCGGGTAATGGTCTTCTACGGTTATGACGATTCCTGTGGCGGTCGCAGCCTCAAGCAGCGTCTCTTCGTCCAGAGGCTTCACGCTGTAGAGATCGATCACGCGAACGGCGACCCCCTCTTTTTTTAATTCCTCACAGGCGCTAAGCGCTTCATGGAGGGTGACGCCTGCTGCGACTATGGTTGCGACATCCGAGTCGGTCTTTCGCAAAACCTTCGCGCCGCCAATTTCAAAGCGCTCCTTGGAGTCGTAGACAATCGGGGTATCCATCCTGGTAGTCCGGATGTATACGATTCCTTTGTGGGCGGCGGCCTCTTCGACAAGGGCATCGGTTGAAACCGCATCGCACGGATAAAGGACTACGGAGTCAAAAACCGCCCGGAACGCCGCGATATCTTCGAGCCCCATCTGGGAGGGGCCGTCTTGTCCGATTGAGACCCCCGCGTGGGAGCCGACGAACTTGATATTGGCATCCGAATAGGGGCTCATCCGGATCTGGTCGAAGGCGCGGCTGAAAAAGGCGGCAAAGGTGGAGACAAAGGGGATCTTCCCTCGTCTGGCCAGACCGATCGCAGCCCCGACCATGTTCTGTTCGGCGATAAACATCTCGAAGAAGCGATCCGGGTGTTCGGTCTTAAACGTTTCGGCTCCGGTGGAGTTGCTCACCTCGCCATCCAGGCTCACAATATTTGGATAGTGCGGGTAGATGCGCGCAAGGGCCTTTCCGTAAGCCTTCCGGGTGGCGATCGGTTTTCCGGCGGGAAAATTTATCGCCCCCGCCTTCCGGGCCGCTACCGTTTGGGGCTTGGCGTCCTGGGGCATGGAAATATGTCCTCTTACCGATCGGTCGATTTCCCCCAGCTCTTGTAATGCCTTCTCTAATTCACTTTGATCGAGCGGCTTTCCGTGCCAGCCGTTTTTGTCCTCCAAAAAGGAAACCCCTTTTCCCTTGATCGTTTTGGCGACGATCATGACCGGTTTTTCGGCGTTAAGAGCGGTTTGGAAAGCCCCGAGGATCTGCGGATAGGAATGGCCGTCAATTACGATTGGTTGCCACCCGAAGGCCCCGACTCTACTTGCGTAGGCCTCGAGATCAAAGCCGTACATCGTCTCGCCGCGCTGGCCGAGCCTGTTCACATCGATTATGCCAACGAGGTTATTGAGCTTGTAGTGGGCCGCTATCTGGAGGGATTCCCACTGCGAGCCTTCGGCCATTTCACTGTCGCCCAACAGCACGTAGGTGCGGTACGGGAGCTTGTCGAGATACTTTGCGTTAAGAGCTGTCCCCACGCCGATCGAGAGCCCCATGCCAAGGGAGCCGGTTGCCGCCTCCGTATACCGGAAGGTGGAGGTCGGGTGCCCTTCGAGGGGACTGCCGAACTTTCGGTAGGTCGAAAGCTCCTCTTCGCTCACCGCCCCGGCCGCAGCCCACAGTGCGTAGAAAAGCGGTGAGGCGTGGCCCTTGCTAAAGATCAGCCGGTCGTTATTGGGGTTCTCGGGATGGTCCGGGTCGTATCGGAAACCGCCTCCGAAAAGAAGGCCGGCCATAAGATCTGTTGCCGAAAGGGACGAGGTCGGATGGCCCGAACCCGCCCGGGTGGTCATGGTAATGCAGTGGTAGCGGATGAGCCTGCCAATTTTTTCAAGATTTTCAAATTTGCCGCGATCCTCCATTGCCAATCTCCCTTTCAAGTGGCGCTCAACTGCCGCCGTGAATCTTTATGGATGGTAGATCCTTAAACGTAAGAGGCTTTTTGTCCGGTTGTGCGATGTTGTTGGCTTTAAGATCGAACGCCACAATGTCAAGGGTGTCCTCTTTTCCGAGGCTGCCCGGATCTTGAATGGGCATATGGTTTTTTACGAAAGTGTAGACGTTTTGCGCTGTGTCCATATGGGGAAGCGCTCCCGGACCCGCCACGGGTGGGGCCTTCATGCCGGTGTAGCCGTCATACCCGTCGGGAACCTGTCCGCCGTGGCCATCGTTTCCATGGCATTTCGCGCACTTTACGGAAAACACCTGCTCCCCCCGGGTTGACTGATTTTCGGTATAGGCGAAGGCAACGGTCACGGTGAGGCAAATGATGGCGGTTACAATCAATGCAAATCTATCCTGCATGGAAAACCTCCTTTGCTGTGAGCGAATCCTCGATTCGCGGGCGCCCCGGCCGGGGAGCGCCATGGGGTTGAATACACTCAAGTATTATGGGGCAGATTACGCGGGATTTGGGGGGGGGTCAATCAGGTGGCTACCCCATTTGCCGCCCGAAATACCCCAGCTTCGGATCCGTGCTTGAGAAAGAAAGTAGGGCGAGGTATTTTGAACCCCCCGCTTTCTAAAAACAATTTTTCGGGGTTGTGAGAAAAACATGAGAGAAAAAGCGATTGGCGTGTTCGATTCGGGCTTTGGCGGCCTGGATATCATGAAGGGAATCGTTCGGGAATTACCCGACTATGACTTTGTCTACCTGGGGGATACGGCCCGGATGCCTTACGGAACAAGGTCTGGCAAAATCATCCTGGACTTTTCCAGGGAGGCTGTGGATTTTCTTTTCCTCAAGAATTGCGAATTGGTGATCTTTGCCTGCAATACCGCTTCAAGCGATGCGCTCCACCGGATACAGGTGGACCATGTGCCGAAAAACCATAACGGCAAGAAGGTGCTGGGAGTGCTCATTCCGGCGGCCGAAGTCGCCTGCCGGCTCTCGAAAAACAATAAGATCGGAGTCATTGCCACTTCGAGCACGGTGAGTTCGAAGTCTTTTATCCGGGAGATCACAAAAATTATTCCCGAAATGAAAATTTACCAGCAGGCCTGTCCTCTCCTTGTGCCGCTGGTGGAGGCGGGAGAACAGAATTCGCAGATGGCCGAAATGGCCCTGAGAAAGTATCTCGAGCCGCTTCTGGCAAAAGATATAGACACGCTGATTCTTGGCTGCACGCACTACGGACTCCTGGAGTCAAAAATCAGGAAGATCGCAGGCAGAAAGGTCAAGATCGTGTCCGAATCGAGAATAATCGGCGCCAAGCTAAAAGACTATCTTGCGCGCCACCCGGAAATCGAAACCCGGCTGGCCAAAAACAAAGAGCGCACATTTTATTCAACAGATCTGACAGATAATTTCAGAAAGCTCGGAAGCAGATTTTTCGGAGAAAAGATCGAAGTGCGCAAGGCCGAGCTGAGCTGAGCTCCCCTCCCCTCCCCCGGGGGGAGGCGGACCTCATCTTTTTCTACATAACCCTTGCGAATATCAATATTATGCCATAGGTTTGCGCCATGGAGGATATGTAATGCCCAAAGCTACCCCGCGTAATTTCCATGTGCCCCTGCCTGAGGCGCTTTACGAACGCCTTAGAAAGGAAGCTGAACAATCCGCTGAGCCTGCCACGGAAATCGCCAGACGGGCCATCATGGAGTTTCTGGAGAAAAGGCGGAGGGATGCCCTTTATTCTGCCATAAATGGCTATGCCAGGCGCCATGCTGGAACAAGACTTGATTTGGACGAGGAACTGGAGGCCGCATCCTTGGAGCACTTAGGGGCCGGCCAAGACGAGGTTGAATGAGACGCGGTGATGTTTATTGGGCTGATATTATACCGCGTTCCGGCTCTTAGCAAACAGGAAGGCGGCCTGTCATAATCGTCTCCCACAATGCTTTTAATGATGTTCCCGGTTGGCGTTCGATAATAGTCGTTCCTTTATCCACATCGACAGCTCAAGCCACACGTGGTCCAACAGCGGTCTACCTTCAGAGGGGAGCCGCCGGACTAAAAAAAGACAGTGTGGCGCTATGTCACCAAATCACTACATTGGATCGTCGGAAAATCACAGAACACATCGGTTCTCTTTCTCCTGACGCTATGCAGGAAATCGAAGAGGGGATAAAAGCCGCCATCGATCTATCATCGTGGTGATTTGCCGATTGTTTGCCAACCGAGACCGTCGGGAGGGGGGGCAATGTTGTTGAGTTAAGCGACTGGAGCGACCATCGTGATCCCGGAGCGATCAAAGCCATTAGCCGGTGGTTGAGGCCGTGAGGCCGATACCGCCGGAAAAGAAATCTTAACTCAACAACAGTGTCCCCTCCCCCGGGGAGCTCAAGTCTATCGTCGGCGTTCCCGTGGAGTGGCGGACCTAGGATAGAGGATTCCCTTGAGCACGGATTTCAAGCACATTCATTGCGACTCCTTGCACCAATCAATTTTCTATCAACCAGCGCCGGTGTCGATGCGCAGACACGAGCACTGCACCGCAATTTCGGCCTGAGACTGTTTCCATTCCCCAAACATGTTTTAAGCGCCCTGTCCGTTGCTGGTATTTTCGGTGCTGCCATGTTGGTTTTTTGAATCCACCCGAGGGCTACTCCATGCTTGAAAACCACGTAGGAAGTTCCAGGGGGGGGATTTCCACACCGGAAACTCGGCTCAGTGCATCAGTTTCATGGGAACGCTCTCCGAAAGTCTTTACAAAAAAGAACAGGGGCAGCGCCGGGCCTGATACACAGTGGCATCTACCCACGATGACAAAGGGGCCATTTGATCAGTTAACCTCTTGCGCTCCGCGCCCGGATAGCTTCTATCCGGGCCGAGATTTTGAGAAACCTTGGATCGGGCTTCAACCTCCCGTCCGCAGGTTGGAAGCCATCGCAGCAAAATTGGCCAATGTCAAGACCTGAGACGGTCCTTCACGGGAAGGAAATAATTCAACGTTGGCAAACTTTTTATATTTGACAGGCTCGGGGTTGGGGGGGGGGGGGGGGGGTGGCCCGCCCCCCCCCCCCCCCCCCCCCCAC
>JARLHO010000086.1 GCA_031292215.1 Syntrophobacteraceae bacterium
GCCTTCCGCTTCGATTAACAGCGTCGGCGTCCCGGAAGAGTTGATTTCGCAGCTCAATGGCTGGCCTGTGTGTGCCCCTGTCAACGCTTCGCCTGCGCCCTCACGGACACCTGCGCATGACTCGGGGTCGGTGTGGCTCGCTGGGCCTTCACCGTATGGCTCTTTCATCCACAACTCCTTGCCGGTTTTGACCGGCGCACTAATCATTCACCACGAAGAACCGCCGGGGATTTTTAGCCCGACCTTTGCTCTTCCTTCGTGCTCTTCGTGGTTGGCTACTGACCCGGAGGTCTGAACTGAGAGCAATACCGGGATTCAACCACGAAGAACACAAAGAGCGCGAAGGGAAAAATGGGGCTTCGTGGTGAACGCTTACCGAAAATCAAAGCTTTGACTCACCTTTAAAAGATCGGCTCCGGGGATTATCGGGCTTTTTTCGGAAGGGCAAAATTGCCCGAAAAGGGGGAAGACTGCGCAAAACCGGGAATGGAGGGCCACCCCGGGTCCTGGAAGTCATTATTCACCCAGGCGTAGACGATTACCTTGTGCTTGGCGTGGTAGCGGAAAAACAGCCGGTACTTCTGAAAAAAAGTGGCACGGAACCAGTGTTAATGAGTCAAGGATCTATGCAAGGCGGCCATCTGGCAGTTTTGGACGCAGGAAACACGAAAAACACCCGGGACTGAAACCTTAAAACCCGCTGAAGTGTACCGAATTACAGGAAGACAGCGCGCTTGGAACCCGGGGTCTTACCATTCGCTTTGTAATGTCCTTTCCACTTCCCCCCACTTGGCGTTCATAGTCTTTACCGCATCGAGGGCTATATCCAAATGGACGGGCATGTACTTTTCATGGATTTCCTGGTGGAGTTTTTTCCCTTTGATTCCCTCTCTTTGCAAGGGCATATCCGAGATGAGCATGATGGAGCCAATCGGGATTTCGTAGCGGTACGCCACGGCGAACAAAGTGGCAAGCTCCATGTCTATGGCCATGATTCTTTGCTCCCGCAAATAGGTCACAAACTTCTCGTCAAATTCCCACAAACGGCGGTCGGTGGTGTAGACGATGCCGCATTTTGCAAACAAATTTAATTTCTTAAGAGCCCCGATACAAAAAAGGTTGACCAGTGAAGCGGGCATGGACGGAAACTCCGGGGGCAGGTAGTGCCTGCTCGTGCCCTCCCCCCGAATGGAGGCCGAGGGGACGATGAAATCTCCTATTTCCAGCCGCTCATCGATTCCCCCGCACATCCCCAACATGATGACCGATTTGAGATTGTCCAAATAAGCAAGGCAATTCATGAGCAGGGCGGCCTGCGGGGAGCCGATGCCAAAGTCTACCAGCGTGCAGTTGATGTCGGGAGCGTTAACGACCCGAAAATTACCCTCCATGGATTCCCCGCCGGTTTTTTCTTCAAAGCCGATCGCATATTGCTTGAAATTGGTTATGAGGAGATGATCGCAAAAACGTTCAAGCGGACAGTTGGTGTAGCGTTCCAGGGTCTGTCGAATATATTCGTGTTCTTTTAGCACTTCGAAATCTCCTTACCGGAAAAAACAAATTAAGCCTACCGGCAGATAAACGCCATTACAATCCCAACTGTCATGGACCCGGCCACGAGAAGTCCGTAGCTCACCCTGCGGGATATCGCAAGAGCTGCCACTGCCGCAATCACGCCGGCCTGCCACACGGAATGGGTGGACTGGCGGCAAAGGGAAATCGCAGCTATCAGAATGATTGCCGCCACCACGGGCAGGACCCCGTGCATGATGGCCTGCGTGATCTCTTTTCCCCGCACCTTGAGATAGAATTTTTCGAGCAGATACATGCAAAGAAGCGAGGGGGCAAAGATTGCCGCCGTGGCCACCACCGCTCCGGCAAGGCCTGCCACCTTATAGCCGATAAAGGTTGCGCTGATTGCAACCGGTCCCGGGGTCACCTGCCCCAGGGCAATGGCTGCTCCAAACTGCGAGGGGCTCAGCCAGCCCGTCTGGTGCACCGCGACGCTTTGCATGAGGGGGATCATCGCAAACCCTCCGCCAAAGCCGAAAAAGCCGATTTTAATAAACGAAAGCGCAAGCTCGCAGAATATGTTCATCTTCGGACATTCCTATAGGTTGGGGCCGCCTTTGGCCGATTTTTTCGCCACCAATGCCAGTACCAGCACCTTGGTCGCCCCGGCGAGCCCCCCCATGAGGACCAGCCAGACAGGGTTTACGGGAAAGACCAGTCCCAGAAAAAGCGCTGCGATTCCCACCGTAAAACAGCACCAGTGGCCGGGAATTCGCTTCACCATGTCCCATACGACCGCTATCAGAAGCCCCACCACTCCCGCAGTCAGCCCCTCCATCGCATACCGCACGACCAGGTTATTTTGCCAGGCGAGAAAAGCCCCGGCCAAAACGACGATCAGCAGAAAAGAAGGCAAGATGAGGGCGATAGTTGCCGCGATCATCGCCCAAAGGCCACCCAGCCGGTAGGCGATACCGGCCAAAAGATTCACCGTGAGGGCGCCGGGGGCCATTTCGGAGAGCGCGGTCATATTTTCGAAGCGCTGCTCGGTTAGCCACCCATGCTTTATAACCAGTTCCGAATGAATCAAATCCAAAACCGCATAGCCTCCCCCAAAGCCGATCGTCCCGATCTTTAGCCAGGTCCAAACGATTTCCCGGGTGGTCGGAGTAACATCGTTTGCCGGAAGGAGCCCCTGTGCCTTGTCTTTATGCGAAATTTTCCCACTCACAACAATTATGTCCCCTTGCATGCGAATCGATTGGCAATCGTGGATTGCGATCTTTTTGTGGTATAGTGTGACTTGGCGGGAGGAAAAAGTAAAAGTGTAATTTTTCACCACGAAAAAACAGGAACCGCAAATTCACTAATGAACGCGAATGCACGGCGTTTTTATAATTTGCGTCCATTTGCGGTCTGCTCGGGGGGGGGCGCCATGTTTTCTTTCATTCACGCCGCGGACATCCACCTGGACAGCCCCATGCTGAGGCTGGAAGGATATGTCGGGGCGCCGGTCGATAGAATCCGTCAGGCAACCCGCAGAGCGCTCGATAATCTCGTGCGCCTTGCGATCGCGGAAAAGGTCGATTTCGTCCTCATAAGCGGAGACCTCTACGACGGCGATTGGAAGGACTACAATACCGGCCTTTATTTCCTGTCCAGGATGGCGCAGCTTACCGAGGCCGCGATTCCCGTCTTTATCATCGCCGGAAATCACGATGCCGCAAACAAAATGACCAAAAGCCTCCGACTGCCCGAAGGAGTTCATCGTTTCGACTGGCGAAGGCCCGCCACATTTCTCATCGAAGAGGCCGGGGTGGCGATACACGGCCAGAGCTTTCCGTCCGGAGCGCTCACCCGGGACATCTCGTCGGACTACCCGGCCGCGATAAAGGGATATTTCAATATCGGCATGCTCCACACCTGCGCAACCGGGAGCAGCGATCACGACCCCTATGCTCCGTGCAGCGTGGAAGGATTAAAGACCAAGGGCTACGACTACTGGGCGCTGGGCCACATTCACAAACGGCAGGTGCTCTGCGAGGAGCCGCCGATCCTTTTTCCCGGAAATCTCCAGGGCCGCAGCATCAGGGAAACCGGCGAGAAGGGGTGTTTGCTGGTGCGGGTCGAAAACGGACGGGTAGGCCATGAATTTTTCCCGCTGAACGTCTTTTGCTGGGAGCGGTGCAACGTTGACGTTTCGGAGGCGCAAACGGAGTCGGGGGTCCTTGAAAAGGTTATGGAAAAAGTTTCGGCGCTCGCCTCCCAGACCGACCTTCCCCTGGCGGTCCGCGTCACAATCGGTGGGGCCTGCCCGGCTCACGACCGAATCAACTCGGATCCCGAGCGGCTGGCGAGCCTCATACGGGCGGAGACGATTTCCCTTCTCCGCGACAGGGTATGGATCGAGAAGGTAAGGGTAAACACCTCGCCCCCGCCCAGCGAAGATTTCGAGGGGGCGGGCGGGCCGGTGGAGCTCCTTTTGAACCTGATAGAGGAAATCCGGGGAGATCCCGACCAACTGGCCGAGCTTGGGGGATGGGTAAGCGATTTGTGGGATAAGCTCCCCCATGAGGTCCGCGGGGGCGAGGGGGCGGTGTCTCCAAAGGATAAAGACGGTCTTTCGCGGCTTTTGGACGAAGTTCGGCCGATGCTCGTTACAAGACTTGGGCTATCGAAATGAGATCGAAGATACCATGAAAATACTGCGCCTGGACCTTATCGCGTGCGGACCGTTTACGGACATCAGCCTCGATCTTAGCCGGGGAAACGAAGGGCTGCACCTGGTTTATGGCCCCAATGAAGCGGGCAAAAGCTCCGCCCTTCGGGCCCTGGGATATTTTCTGTTCGGCATTCCCGACAGGTGCCGGGACGACTTCCAACACCCCTATCAAAAACTTAGAATCGGGGGCGCGTTACAGACCGGCGAGGGCAAGATCATCGAGGCAGTAAGGCGAAAGGGGCGCGTCAACACGCTACGGGCGCCCGACGGTTCGCTGCTAGACGAAGCTCTGTGGCATGAGGCCTGCGGCAGAATAGCGGCCACGGATTTTTCGCGACGCTTCGGAATAGATCACACGACGCTCGTCGAGGGTGGAAGCGAACTCGTAAAGGGCGAGGGGGAGCTCGCCGACGTTCTTTTCGCCGCCGGGGCCGGGGTGGCATCTTTTCGAAAGATTGAAGACCAGGTGCGCGATGAGGCAAACGATCTCTTTAAGCCCGGCGGCTCGAGGCCCAGGATAAATGAGCTCCTGGCAACTCTTCGGGAAGAGCAGCGAAAGCTGCGCGAACTGCAGCTTCCCAACGAGAAATGGGATGCCCATTTTAGCGCCCACCAGGCAGCCCTTGCCGACAGGGCAACGGTTGCAGCCGAACTGGAGAGGGCCGAGCAGGAAAGAAACCGTCTCAGGCGCATCGGAGCCGGACTGCCACTTCTCGGGAAACGCAAGTCCATAAAGCTTGAGCTCTTAGATTATGCGTCGGCGCCGAACCTTTCCGAAAGATTTTCCGAAAAGAGGCAGAAAGCCGTCCAGGCCCTAAGGCTTGAAGAACAAAACGAAGCGCAGGGCAAACAGAGAATCGAAAGGCTCGGCTCGGAGTTGAGCGCTTTGAACTTATCACCCGCGATTCTTGGTTTTTCCAAGGAGATAAGCGAACTCCATCAAAAGCTCGGGAGCCACAGGAAAGCACTTGCCGAGCGTCCCAAACTCCTCGTGCAAAAAAAGGCGCTCGAAGAGCAGGCCCGGGAACTTCTCTTGGAGCTTAGAGCGGACTTTCCGTTTGAAAAGGTCCAAGAACTGCGGCCTCGCCCGGACGAGGAAATCATCATAAGAGATTTAAGTTCCAAGCGCGCAAAGTACATGGCGAACCTTGAAAACGCGCTGGAAAAGAGTCGAGAACTTACGGTACAAATCGCCGAAATAAACGACAGGCTCGCCCGCGTTCCCGTCCCGCAAGACATCGCCGGGCTTAGAACGGCACTCGAGGAGGCAAGGAGTTGCCAAAGGATCGAGGAGGAGCTCTGGCAAATCGAAGCGACTCTTCTTGGGGCACAAGAGCAGGCCGAAAGCGACCTGGCGGGACTGGCGCCGCGACCGGAGAGCCTTGAGGAGCTCGAGCGGCGCCGAGTACCGGACGTGGAGACTATCGAAGATTTTGAGACCAGAATCCGGGAGACCGGCAACAAAATCGCCGAGCGGACCAAGGAGATTGAAAAGATTTCCCGGGAAATTAGAAAAATCGAAAGCAAGGTCTTGGCGCTAAGAGCCGGCGAGGTGGTGTCGATAGAAGATCTCGACAGTGCGCGCTCGCTGCGCCAAACCGGATGGAAACTGGTTCGCAGAGCGCTCGAGGGGGAAACGGTTTTAGAAGATGAGCTGCAGGCCTTTATCGCCACATCTCCTGGAACCTGCACGCTCCCGGATGCTTTCGAGAAAAGTGTGGGGATTGCCGATGAACTCTGCGACCGTCTGCGGCGCGAGGCCGACCGGGTCGCCGAGTACGATACCCTCGTTGTGGCGAAAAACTCGCTTGAGCTCGAAAGAAGCGAAGCTTTGCGCGCAAAGGAAAAGATCGAGCGACTTCTTGTAGAGATCGAGCGGGAGTGGGCCGGGCTGTGGGTTGAGTCCGGATTTTCGCCCGCCCCCCCGGGCCGGATGCGCAGGTGGGCGGCCAAAAGAGCCGAGCTAGTGCGGGCAAAAAGGGAGATACGAAAGCTCTGGAGCGATGCCCAATACCGCTCAAACAGGCTAGAAGAGCTAAGAGGGGCGCTCGCGCAGTGTCTACTGGAGTTCGGGCGCGCGGTCGAAAGCTCCGAATCCCTCCGGGAGATGGTCGCCAAAGCCGCTCATGCCCTGGAGACGCAGATCGGTATTGCGACCGAGCGAGACCGGCTGGAAAACGATCTGAGGCAGAAGAAGGCAGAGCTTCTGAGGGTCGAGTCTCAAACCGGGAAGGCAAGCTCGGAGCTTGAGCAGTGGCAGGCCCAGTGGGCAAAGGCCATCGCCCCTCTTGGGCTTTGCGCCCAATCGATCCCCGAGCAGGCCAATGCGATGGTTGAGAAATTGCACGAAATTTTTACCAGGCTAAAGGAATCCAAAGACCTGGGACTCCGGGTAAACGAGTGGGACACAGACTGCGAGGTGTTCGAAAAGCAGACGGCCGAACTTGTCGCTCTGGCCGCCCCGCAGCTTTGCGGGACGCCTGCGGAAGAGGCCGTGCGGGCCCTAAACGACCTTTTGACCAATGCCCGGGCCGAAAAGATAAGAAGAGACGACCTGGGGAAGAAAACACGGCACGAAGAGCAGGAACTTGGCCATTGCCGGGGCAGGATCGACAAATTAAAAAACGAGATTTCCGGACTGCTCTCGGAGGCCGCCTGCGAGGAAATCGAAGATTTGCCCGAGGCGGAACGGCGGTCCGCAGCAAAAAAAGAGCTGCTCGAAAAGCTCGGCCCAATTGAGGAGCAACTTATCGAACTGGCTTCAGGCCTATCTATCGAGGAGTTTTCGACCCAAACCGAAGAGTTCGACCCCGATCTGCTCGCGCCGCTTATCAGGCAACTGGACGAAAACATCGCCACACTCCACGCGAAAAAATCCGAACTCGATCAAACTATCGGCTCCGAGAAAAACGAACTGGCCCGGATGGACGGACGAGGCGACGCCGCGGAACTGGCCCAGCAGATTCAGTCGCGCCTTGTCGATCTCGAAAACACAGCCAGGCAATACTCAAGGCTTAAAATCGCCCATGGACTGCTGTTAAAGGCCAAGGAGCGCCATCGGGACAGGAGCCAGGGACCGGTCCTAAAACGGACAAGCCAGCTTTTTTGCGCCCTTACCCTGGGGGCTTTCGAAGGCATTCGGGCAGGCGAGGATTTTGAAAAAAATGCGATCGTCGGCCTCAGACGGGGGGGCGAAATCGTGCCGGCGCGGGCAATGAGCGAGGGAACAGCCGACCAGCTCTACCTGGCCCTAAGACTTGCGAGCTTCGAGCACTACGTCTCCAGTAACGAACCCTTGCCGCTGGTCTTAGACGACATCCTCGTGCAGTTCGACAACGAGCGCGCCGGGGCGACACTTGGAGTTCTGGCTGAAGTCAGCAAAATCGCTCAGATAATCATGTTCACCCATCACCGCCACCTGGTCGAACTCGCAAAATCGGCCATCGCAAGCGACCGGCTTTTCGCGATCGATCTTCCGTCATCTTTCGCCGCGAAGAGCTAAGCAAAGCGGCAACCAAAGGCAACACCTTCCATGGCAAAAGCCTCGTGTTCTTCACCGCGCTGCGCTCGTTTTTCGTGGTGAACTTGCAACTTGCCATGGGCTGCGGTCCGTGGGACCATCCACCGGACCGCAGCCAATAGAGGTTATGGGAACAATTAGATAAGGATCGAAATGGAGTAAAAATTTAGTAAAACTCAACCGCAATAGCCATGACAAAAGGCCGCCGGCCGCTCTGCGCACGGGGCGCAAGTCGTACAAGTCGAACAGCAGCCGCTAAATGGCGCCGATACCGCTTGAGCCACAAAAGAAGCCACCCCGCCAACTACCGCCACCGCTCCGGTAAGAACCGCCCCTGCGGCGTAGATAGGAGCTCCGAGTATTTGGCCAAAACAGCACTGCGCCTGTGCGTTCGTCGATACTCCCAACGTCGTAACCAAGGCGAGGGCAAAACACGCTATTATCAATGCCGACTTAATTTTCATGTTTTCCTCCTAATTTTTTGCACTTACCTTTTTATCGCGATTACCGCTTGGAAACGAGCTCTTCCTTACCAGTATAGAAAACTCGCTTCCCCCATTGGAAATATAGTTGCTCGGGTGAGCGGAGTCAAAGAAGGGGGGGTGCGATGCAGAGAGCTTTAAGCGAGGAGGGAAAAGCTTTAGACAACACACTAGTAGACTAGGCAAGTATTTGAAACATTTATATATAATAAATTCTTACACAGATACCGGCCCTCCAGGGCAAAAAAAGCAACCCTTTTACGAAGAATCTATAACAGTTCGATATCAGATGATAATTAGCCAGCTCTACATTATTTCGAAGACAACCGAATTTTTAGGATTTTCTAAACTTTATTCGTCCGGGGCAAAATTCCCGATAGATTCTCCACTCTGGAGTTGCTATGTTTTCAAAGGATCGGCCCAAACCAATCGATTTGGGCCCGGCAAGTTGCAAAGGGAGACTAATCATGGCGATAAGCAACTGTGGGAACTGTCGGTTTCGGGCAAAGTATGACGCCGCCCCCCTGTCCCTGCTGGGTAGACTTTGGAGGTGGCATGCGAACTGGTGCCCTGGTTGGAAGGCCTACCTCAAGTCACTGCCGGACGACCAGAGGAGCCGCATACTGGACAGGTATGGCTTCAGAAAATAGGGATGGTCGAGCCTGCCGTTAAACGAGTTCCTCGGGGCGTTGCCAAAGCCCGGATTCCTGTGATAAAGGAGACCCGACACGGTGCTTACAATTACCCACACATGCGCCCACTGACCCCTTAGCGGAGACTCCCAAGAAAGGGGCTTGGCCTGATCGCCCCCCTTTTTTGCAAAGGGGGGTTGGGGGGATTTACTCTCCAGCCGCTTGCAATGACGCGCATGGACCGGCTGGGCTCGCTCGCCCCCCAAGTTTGCAACTTTTCAAAAGGAGATAGGTGGCGCATGTATGGGTAATTGTAAGCACCAAAAGAGGGGGGGCGCCTCTCATTTGACCGGGAAAGTCAGTTTGGCCCCGTTCCACCCGATCACCAGGACCATCGGGGCCAGGGAGAAGATGAGCAGC
>JARLHO010000087.1 GCA_031292215.1 Syntrophobacteraceae bacterium
AGCGCGGGGAGCTCTGCTCCCCGCACCCCCACGGGTCTCCGGGTCGCGGGCCCGGAGCCCCCCACCCCCCCCAATCCTTAGGCGGCAAAAATTATTCTAAATCGCGTTCGGCAAAAAAAATATCGCCCGCCCGGCCCCCCACCCGGAGACGCGTGGGGGTGCGGGGAGCAGAGCTCCCCGCGCTTTTGTCCTTTTTATGGCCTCAGGGGAGTGCAGGCGATGATGAGGTCTCGGACATGGGAATAGAGCCGCTCCGCTTTCCGTAGATGTCTTAGCGCTTTTGACGGTGCGCCTCGGTCCCGCGATAGCCTTTTGTATTCGTTTGCGTGCTGCTCAGCCCTTTGGTGAAGTCGGATAAGGCGTGTCTTCTGCTCAGCGGTCATAAACTGTTCCTCTCTACGATGAATATGCGCGAAATGATAAGAGGAGAGCAATGACCGGGAAATCGGGTCAAGACGGTATATTCCCGGAGGGTTTATCCCCATTTCTAAAAAATACGGTCTTCTTTCCTCACAGAAACTGCCGCCCTGATTGTTGTAACTGCGCACTGTCCCGGTGAGGGCATTCGATCGGGTATCCCCAGGGGGAAAAGGACTTCGCCTCCAGGTACAATTTTTCGACGAGCATGGCGACCACCATTTTCCCGTAAAACCAGGCGATACAGCTTTCCTCATTATGTTTTGGAATGTGGCCGATTCCGATGATGTTTTTCAGTCGTTTAAAGGTCGGTTGGATTTGCCAGCCCTCGCGGTATAATTCCAGGATATCCCGGGTTTTCATCGAGTGACGGTTAACCGTTGTGAATACGCACACATACTCGGCATGCTCCAGGGTTTCGGGCAAAAGGCGACGCTGACGCTTGGAGGCCTTGGCCCTTAGCCTTTTTCTGGCCAGTTCGGCGGCCTCTTGGGTCTTTTTGATGGCGCAAAGACGGCCCTTTTGAAGTTCTTTGCCCCCCGGCGCTCGAAAATAGACATCCCAGTCCCCGCAATCCACGACCTTTAACCGGCGAAGGTGATCGAGCGGCAGAAACGGTTTCCCGCTTTTATGGAAAAGGGGAAAATTGGAGCTGTGGAACCGCACGAGGACATGGCCTCCGCCATTGATAACATGAGTAATGCCTCGGCGTTTGCAGTATCTGCGCTCCCCTATGACAAGATCGCCCGGCGAGATATCGAAGCGTTGAAAATCCTCGCCCGCATTCGGGTTGGTGATCCTGAAGCAGTCACAGCGCAAATTGTCTAGTCTCAGACAGTAATGAAGTCTCCAATCGCTTCCCGTGCTTCCCGGTTCACTGATCGGCGCTCCGTCAACCACCCGGACCTGAAACCGGCTTCGCGGCTCTTCCACACCGGGGTGGCTGTTCATCCCTTTTAAAATTTCCACGCACATCCAATGGAGCCAATGTTCCGAGACCTTCAGGCGATGGAGCAGCGCGGCGTCATTTATGCTGCAAAGATTTGCCTCGTGGGCGTATGCGCTCGTCGTTCGAAGCGACATCCCGCTTGCCAGATGAATCATGAGAACCCGCAGAAGGGTCTTGGCCGAGTCGATCTTTCGCCTGCGAGACAAAGCGCCCAGTTCGAGCGCTTTTTCTTCCCAGCCTGCCGGCAAAAACCTTAATACTATTTCCCAATCGTCCTGAGCTTGTGGATTCATTAGTTTGGATATTCTTTCAAAATACGGCGGAAGTAAATGGCTTTTCATGTAAACATTTATGGGGCAAAGACCGGGAGGGTGATCTGGGATGCCGTTCCATCTTGTGACCTCGCAAAAAAGAATGAATATTTTATCCGCAAAACGATTTTCACGCCATTATATCGCCTGGCGATCGGGGACGGCCGATCAAACGGTAATTTCCCCTCTTTTAGCCGTCGGCCTCTCCATCTTTCGCACGGGCTTTTGCCGCCCCGCCTGAAATTGCGCCCATCCCATCTGCGCCATTACAGATGATGGATCTTCCGTTGCCTGGATGAGCATATCGTTTGGCCTCTTTTCTATCGTGATTTCTTCTATAGTATTTCGACAAAGGTGGAGAAAAAGTTAACACTAAAGATGCGGTGGAAGAAAAAGACTAATGATTTATCCGATGCGGTACGATTTCTAATTATAATGGAAACTCTCATTTACCGGAGGAAGCATTGGAAAGCGGCGGAATAGCTTTATCGCTCCGATTTACGGAAATAGTTCTGTAATCCGGAAGTGTACTATTATGAAAGGGTAAAAACGATGAACTTGAGCAAGTAGCGTAAAAAGCAGGGTTAGTATGCTGTTTATCGTGGAGTGGATCGTATTAAAGAAGAGCTTACCGATTGTACTATCGCTAAAGGATGTTGCGCATGGGAACTCGCAAAATAAACCGCTCGGGCCGCCGAGGATACGATTTCTACTCCGCTATACATCTCCCGGGCGGCCGCTAAGGCCGCCCGGCTTTTGGCGAACTCTTGTCTGCGGGCCCCCCGCCTAAACGAAGCGTTATCCAACCCAAAAATTTACCCGGTCGTTTGATCTGTTTTTTCGCTTGACCTGTTCACGGGTGCAATTTAGATTCAACTTACTCACTATTTTGGGTATGACAAACGGAGTGCGAAACAAACCCGTTTAACGAGCATGGCGCCCGGTGCGGTCGTTCGCCGGAAGAAACGGAGACAGATGATGTCCGATGCAAAGGTTACTGCGGAAAAGGTGCTGGTGTGCGTAAACGCAAGTCCTGCCGGCGCGGGAGTCATAAGATATGCGGCAAGAAAGGCCGCTGCGGCGGGAGGCAGGCTTTTTGCCGTATATGTGGAAACACCCGGCGAATTGCTGACCACTAAAGAGGCGCGTGAGCGGGCTAGCGACCATTTGAGACTGGCGGAGGAACTGGGAGCTAAAACGGCGATCCTTACTGGCAAACACATTGCCGAAGAGACGATAAAGTTTGCAAGGGATAAGGGCATAACGAAAATTATTGCGGGAAAACCCGGCCGCTCGCGCCTTGCAACCATTTTCTCCGGAAGCGCCGTAGACCGTCTTGTGCGAATCAGCGACGGAATCGATGTCGAGATCGTTTCGGGGGATTTGGGCGAGGCGGTTCAAAAAACGTATAGGATCGGCTCTGAGCAAATCTCCTGGTCCGATTACGGAGCAGGCCTTCTTTTTTACGCGTTCGCAACGGGCTTGTGCCTGTTGATGTATCCGCATATCGATTTAAGCAACCTCATCATGGTCTACTTGCTGGCCGTACTGGTGACGGCGATGGAATCCGGCCGAGGGCCGGCGATAGTCATTTCTCTTTTGAGCGTTTTGACCTTTGATTTCCTCTTTGTGCCGCCGCGATTTTCCTTCACCGTAGATGATGCCCAATTCATCGTTACTTTCCTGGTCATGTTTGCGGTCGCCCTGGCGATTAGCCACCTTGCCTCGCTCATGCGCGCCCAGACCCGCACGGCCCGTCTGCACGAAAGACAGGCGGCGGCGATGCACGGTCTTAGCCGCCAGCTCGCCTGCTCCAGGGGCGTCGAAAATATCGTGAAGATCGCCGTGGAATACATTTCCGAGATTTTTGACTCTCCTCTGATAGTGCTTCTGCCTGACAGCGCGGGCAGGTTGAAGACCTCCGGGGGCGACCCCTCGCCGGTGCTCCAAAATGACCTGGTAAGGCAGCTCGATCTTGCTCGGAAATCTTTTGAGTCGGGCAAGTCAACCGGTTGGGGAAGCGAGGTTTGGCCGGAAAACGAAATCCTCTACACCCCCCTTGAGGTGGCGGACTCGAACCTTGGAGTCGTGGCGCTGCGGCCTCGCGATCCCAAACGATTTCTCATGGCCGATCAGCGTCTCCTTTTGGATTCGCTCGTTAAACAGGTGGCGCTTTCCCTCGATGTGGAATACATGGCGCAAAAGTGCGCGCCCCTACAATCGTCTGCTTCCTGATAATTTGGCCGCAATTCCCCTTATCCGTTCGAAACGGCCCGGCGCCCGAAGTAGTCGATCTGGAAATTAAACTGCGAGAACTTTTTGGGAAGCTTCATCAGGTTGAATACCATCACCCCGATGGCCAGTCTGTCCATCCAGGAGGACATTGGCCAGCCAAAATGGACGGTGATGGTTTTTTCGGGCAGTTCGTATTGAAGAAGCTTTAGCAGGAGCAAGATCCTCTGGTAGAGAGAGCCTCTGGAGAGCGGGAAACGATAGTGATTTTTCGCCATCTTGGGCGGGATGCCCTGGCGGGGGGTAAAAAAGGTTATGTAGGCCTCATTTTCTTTCGGCTCTTCCAGGGCTTCTTCGCGCGGGCGCCGGAAGATTACGTGTATGTCGTCTGTGGACGATTCCGCAAAGCTAAGCATCATCTCCATCTCGTTATCCGATTGGCCGATCTGGACGATTTCCGGGGCGCGGCGCTTGGCAAGAAACCAGCCGGCCACAAGTACAAAAGTGGTGACGCTCCCCCAGAGCGCGGTGCCGTGCGGTTTGTCTATCGCCAGGAAAATAAAGCATCCCACCAAAATGATCCACAGGATAAGAGTCCCCAGGCGACTCGTGTAGTAGGGGACTACCTCCTTTGTTCCGGTAAAATACCGGTAGATCAAAAGCGAGCCGAGGTTTATGCAAAAACTCGCCACCAGCCCTATGGCGTACATATCGGCAAGGACTTCCTGGGATCCGCTTGTGATCATGACGATGATGGAGAAAAAGGTCGCATTGAGAATATGGATTCGATAGAGCGAGTTGCGGCGGTTGGTTGCAATCAGCCAGTGGAACCCGTATCGGTGCGCCACGCGCTCCAGCAGTTCGCTTGAGGCGACAAAGGCGGTGTTTACGGCCATCATCAAAGTGATGCTGGCAAGGCCTGCCACCATGATGCCGAAAAAAGTCCCGTTTAGGACCGTGGCATAATGGGTGATAAGGTCGCCTTCGTGGGCGGCAAAATCGAGGGGGGCGCTAAGGGCCAGGGCGGCCACGATGGGCGTCACCAGGCCAACCGTACAGGCCAGGAATAGATATGCCTTGTGTGAGTCGCGCCAACTGCGCACCAGCCCGGCCGTCTGGATAACCGATTCTATTCCTGAATAGGCCAGGATACAGAAGGCGAGATGGGATATAAAATTTCCGTAATCATGGAGCAGCGAGCCGGTTTGAAGAGATTTTAGCGAATCTATCCCCGATTGTTTGATGTTTTGGAGGGCCGCGCCGTTTAACTCGACCAGCCCCGAGGCCACAAGATTTAGGATAACGAAGGCTGCCAGGGCGAAAACCAAAAAGGTGAACCTGGCGTTTTCCTTTATGCCGATAATATTTAGCCCGGCTATCGCCCAGAGTATCGCCAGCACCAGGACGATAACAAGCGTGTTGGCCTGGGCGACATGGGGGAAAAACGAGGAGGCGTTTAGAACCGCGCTAACAGCCGATAGACAGGCGGTGAGGGTGTAGTCGACCATGATCGATGAGACGGCCACAAAAGAGATCATCGGGCCGAGCACCAGGTAGGAAAACGAGTAGACCCCTCCCCCGATGAGTCCGTTATGCTCCAAAATTTCGGCGATTTCGGTAAATCGCGTGCTCATAAAGCGCATGAGGATACTGGTTAGAGCGATAAATACGATTGCGCTCAACCCGATGAACCTGTGCGCCTCCGCAGGTACGTAGAAGATGGACGTAAATTCGTCCATCAGCGTGATGATGCCTACAGCCAGCCAGGTAAGCCACAGCTTTCCGGCCTGGGAGTAGGAGATGAGGTTGGGTTTGCGCAGGAGAAGGACAAAAGTCCACACAAGCGACAGATTCAGCAGCACGAGAACGATGAGCTTCATGTAACTCTTTTGTGACCTCACGCAATGGAATCTAACTGCAATAGGATCCTAAGCACTGACGGGCCGAGCGTTTATCGCGGAAAGACGAGGAGGGGGTGGCTAAATTCCAAAGGAAAGACCTGCCTCTTATAAAGACGTGTCAAACCCGAATCGAGTCCGTTACAAATTGCCCTCTTGACGCCTGCGAGGTTAGCTGACGGGCTAGGGCTAAAGAGGTTGCCCCGCGCCTTGTGGCGATACGCCCCGTGTTTATTGGGTCCCCCGCTCCGAATTGCGGATTCGGCGATAACTGCGAAATGCACCTTAATTCGCGGTAATGACTATGTCAAGAAATGTTAAGATTTGCGTAAGTCTTCCTTTAAAAAAAATTGCTCTCTTTCCCCGTGGCGTCGATTTGGTTGTCTGGCCGGGGTTGGGGCTTTCGCTTTCTCTTTAATTACACGAGATTTCAAGATACCATGGCCCCCTTGGCGATCCGCGCGCGAGTTCGCCTTGGCGCTCCTCGTAAACAGGAAAATCATCCATGAGCTTTAGGACAAAACTTATCCTGGCATTTGGCGGTCAGCTTGCGATCCTCATCCTGCTCGGCCTGGTAAGTATTCGGACCATTACGATGTCGAGCCACACCCTGCAAAGGATCTTCAGGGAAAACTACGACTCCGTGGCTGCCTGTCTTGCGATGAAAGACTCCATCCAGGCATTGGACCAAACTGCGGAAACATTTATCTGGGAAGGCGTAAAGGAGGGGAAAATCTCCTTGCAGGAGCAAGAGTTCTCGGATCGTCTCCGGTTCCAGCAGGGTAACGTCACGGTTCCGGGAGAACAGGCGCTAACCGATGCTTTGACCAACCAGTGGAATGTCTATCGCCGGCTGTTTGAACGATTCTTTACGCTTTCCGCGGGTGAGTCCGCACGCCGGCAGTTCTATCGCACAAGGCTCCTGCCCCACTCCCGGCTCGTCTCCAGCCTGGCCCAGCGGATCGCCGATATCAATCTCGACAACATGGTCTCAACCGATGGGCAGGCGCGCAGGAAGGCGGCCGAGACCAACCGAGCGCTGGTGTTGCTGGTAGTATCGGGAATCGTGCTCGCAGCCCTTTTTGCCGCCGTAATCTGGCGCTCGCTCGCCCGGTCCATTTCCGGCCTCACACGCTCTGTTGAGGAAATCAAGCGGGGAAACCTCGACCTTTTCGTCCAGGTCGGCGCAAGAGATGAAATCGGAAACCTCGCCTTGGCATTTAACGAGATGACCTCAAGCCTTCGCCAGTTAAGAACAACCAAGCGAAAAGAGCTTCTTCGCTCCCAACGGGCCACCAATTCGGTGCTAAATACCCTCCCTGAGGCCATCGCCATTTGCAGTCCCTCCGGCACGATAGAGGTCTCAAACGAGGCTGCCGCAAAAAATTTCGGACTTACTCCCGGAGGCTCGATCCAGGACGTCGGCAAGGAAAGAATCGCATCGCTATTTGATCGGGCGATCCGGGAAATGCGCCCCATTCGAAGCGATGGCTGGGATTTTGCCATACAGAAATTTTTGGACGGCGATGAGTTGTTCTTTATGCCTGAAGCCGTTCCGATCCTCGATGACGAGCGACGAGCAATCGGGGTAACTCTCGTTCTCTCCGATGTCACGCGGCTGCGCAAGGCCGATGAAGTCAAAAGCGGCCTCATAGCGACTGTTTCCCACGAACTAAAGACCCCCCTTACCTCTATTCGGCTGGCAACCCATGCCCTGTTTAACGAAAAAATCGGCCTCCTGACTCCCAAGCAGGCTGAACTGGTGGCGGCCGCCAGGGAAGAAAGCGATCGGCTTCACCGGATAATCGACAATCTGCTCGAACTGGGCAGGATGGAAGCCGGGCGCTCCAGGCTCGATCCTGTACTGCTTAATGCCGAGGAGGTGCTGCTTGGGGCAGCCGAGCAAATGCGAGCCGCTTTTTCCGACCGGGGGGTAGCCCTTAGCCTCGATCTGCCGGGTGAGCCCTCCTTTGTAAAGGCCGACGGCGTGAGGCTGGGCATCGTATTTGCCAATCTTTTAAACAATGCGTTGCGGTACACCCCTCCTGGAGGCAAGGTCACGATCTCGGCCCGTGATGCGCAGAGCGAGGTGATCTTTTCGGTCCAGGACACCGGCCAGGGGATAGCCGAAGAAGATCTGCCCCGTATTTTCGAAAAATTCTATCGAGTCTCGGCGGCCGAAGATCAGGGGGCCTCGGGGCTGGGGTTGGCGATAGTAAAAGAAATAGTCGGGGAGCACGGAAGTACAATCGAGGTGAGCAGCAGTCCGGGCAGGGGCGCCAGGTTCACCTTCGCCCTAAAGAAGGCCTAAACCCGCCTGTGGCGCCCCATCGGCACATACCTCAACGGTCGGCGATTTACGGGTCTGCGAATTTTTTCGCCAGATCGTTATCGATCACATAGAGGCATACCTCCCTTGCGCTATTTTCGGTGTAGCCGTACCTGGAGACGAGGTTGCGAATAAGGATGGCGACATCGTCTTTGATTCGCTTGTCGTAAGTCTTGAACCCCTCCGTTGCGTAATCTTTGACTCCACTTCGGAAGTTGTCGTTTTTGAGGAAGGGATCCAGCACGTTTTCTTTCAGGTTGTGGACGTACCGGTCATGCAAAGATTGGTAGAGATGGGTTTCACACACCGGTTTCTCCTCGATTAGAATCTCCCGGGCAAGGGTTTGGGACGCATATGTGTTCTGCACCTCCATCCTGAATGCCCTTCGTTTGTCCGCGTCCGAACGATTCCCCAGGATCTTGCGCTCGATGGTTTCGAACAGCTCCTCGGTAATCTTTAGTTCCTCGTTTGTATAGTGGCATTTCAGGGTCTGTCCGATTTCGAAATTCACTGCGAACAGGTAGTTTTGAATCTGCCGGGAAATGTTATCCTCATTGTAATAGTAGAGTGATTCCTTTACCTCCTGGAGGACCGTGTAGTCGTAGAGACCGCTAAGGGCCACGGAAAAATCCTCCGAAACGGGTCCGCCCTCGCGGCAATGCTTCTTGAAGTAAAGGTTCAACATGGCCATCGTGATAGGCTTGCCCTTCTTCATGTAAGCCTGGTAGAATTCGTTGAACATCCTGATCGAATCTCTTCCGGTAAAGCCTCTGTCTCCTTCCGACTCCGATTCGGCGATGATTTTCCGCCGCCTCTTTGCAGTAAAATTTTTTCGGTCCCCCTCCGAGAGCCAGGGAGGAATGATCCCCGCGTATATATCCATTTTGAGCAGCAGAAGATTTCGGTCGCAATAGATGCCGTATTGGCTTGCGTCGGGTATCCACTCGGCTATGGCCGGGGATTTGGGAATCAGCCTCGAAGAAATGACGATTTTTGCGAAATTTTCAAGGACTCTTGGGAGAAAATATTTTTGGATCTGGTTGCCGAAAATGTTTTCATAGATTTTAATCTCGGTATTATAATCGAGCACATAGGGTACTTTCACATAAGTGATGCGATCTGCAAACGACTGGGTATCCGCTGTGTTCTCGCGGTCCTCGGGGTTCATGAGCGCAAAGAAAAGCGAATTGACATTTTCTTCTATGCAATCCACCTTATGCACCCCTTCACTTATAATTCCGTGCAGATTGGCGAACCGCTCCTTATTGTGGTCCTTGATGTCCATTAAGGCGTAAATACCATTGTTAGTGTTGGCATACCGCGAATAAAGGTACCTTACTCTATTGCCGTCCATCAATAGAGTATTGAGATTGTTTTGGATCTGGTCATCGCTTACGCTGTGCGTCCGCTCTATTTTGTCGCCGGGGTTGAATACACTGATCCCGATTCCGAGCCTTCTATTGAACAGGTGCTTTCGCGCATACACCATTGTAAAGACTTTGCACGGCGAGTCCAAAATCTCTAGAAGCGCATGGTATAACGATTGGCAGATAGTGCAGGGGCTGTCCTTGAAAACCCATTCGTATTGCTTGTGAGAAAAGAGCTTGTGCTTGAAAGCCTCGTCGGAAATGAGTTCGTCGAAGAAGTCCCTGCGGTAGGTTTTGGGAATAAGAAGCAGGGGGCTGTCATGGCTGGGACATGCTATTTCCAGGTACTCTTTGCCGGGGGCAGGCGACGGGGCCACGGCCTGCCCGCCCCCGGTGGAGCGCTCCACGATATCTTTTAATTGGTCGACGAGGTATTTTGCCGTGGGGTCCGTTCCGTTTCCAAGCAGTTTCCTGTCCAGGCGCCAAACCGTCTCGAAGCTCGATCCTTCCTCGGTTGCCGCATATTTTTCGAATTTCATCAGCAAGTTATTTAGAAAAGTGCTCTTGCCGCATCCGTGGGGACCCTCGAAAATGTAGATTCTGTTTTGCCTGATGCCGCGCCGGAATGAGGAAATGTGTCCGAGCAGCCTGTTTAGGAAAAGCCGGTCGCCAAAAAACGGCCTGTCGGTCTCCTGTTCGAACAGGCGGCTCGAGTCGTAGGGGACATAGTTTATCGATTCGGGGTCATCGGGGTATTCATCTGTTCCAACATCCATGTAGCTGTATATCATGTCATGGAACATCTGGAAGACGTTGCGGAAGATGCGCTCGGGAAACTTGGCTGCAAGGGCGATATATTCCGGATAGCTAAACGGAGTGCGCCGCCCCCGCTCCTCTATCCTGACGCAGAGTTCGTTAATCGCGCGTTGGCCATTTGAGAGTTCCGTGTCCATCATAACAGTGTCCTCGATAGCTGCCTGTCTTTCATGGTATAGAGCACCCTTCGGTGAGAGGGTTCCCTGTCGGCGGGGGGAGGCGACTCCCCGGGATAAGATTCGCGCGCCTTTTTAATCGGCTCCGAAGTTTCGAGCTTCACCGGCCCGCCCCAGAGGTATTCGATCCCGATCATAGTGTTCGAAATGAATTCCTTTACGAGCGGTTTGCCCTCGAAGTGGTGGTTGAGGCACAGGCAGTTGTCCTCGGTATTCGATTTTTCGATTTCTATAAACGGCGGATGATAGAGCTGGTCCAGGACCATTTGCCTGTACTGCCCCGCGTCCCTGCTTCGTACGTAGTACTCCCTGGTCCCCTTGTCGGGGTTTAGTCTTGCGCCTGTTACGAAAAGTTTGTGCCTGTCCACGAATTCCTGGTCCACGAAGCTGTTTATGAACGTAAAGTCGTTGAAATCTTCCCTGACCCTGAAGATATGGTCCAGTCCGGAACCGGTGGCTTTATCGTAGTCGCGCCGCCGCCCGGCGTTTTGGAGCCTTTGAAAATCGTAGCTCATCTTGCCTTTGTCAGCCATCTCTTCGATGTGGCTAAAGAGCCGCATCCCGAGGGCATAGGGATTTAGGCCGATTCTGGGCAGGGAAGTGACCAAGGCGTTAACTCTGGCAAACCCCACTTCATTTCCCCTGATCCGGTCGTCTTTGAGGAAGAGTTTCTCGTGCCAGTAGCTGGCCCAGCCTTCGTTTAGGATTTTAGTGCGGATCTGGGGCTGGAAATAGAGCGAGGTCTTGCGCACTATTTCGATCACCGACTGCATCCACCGGTTTTCTTCCTTTTGCAAAAAGGCGGAATTGAGCAGCAGGAAATCGAGCAGGTCTCGCGCTTGCCGCCGCCCTTGTTTCTTGTGGCGGTCGAAAAGAGCGTCGAATTCCGGATAAGACCTTGTAACCTGAGAGAAAAAAAGGGTTTCGGACATTTCGCCGAATTGGCGCGCCGCTTCGTTATAGCGGTCGATCTCCTTTAGATAATCGATGAGGTTTACTTTACGGATGGTCTGAAGAAATATATCGAAGTAGAAGTCGAGCTTTGCGGAGGTCTTGATTTCCCCGGGCTGGTTTAGTTCGGAGAGCTCGGAGTGGAACCCCACCAGGTTGTCTATGCTGCGGCTGAATTCGATCACGTAATCGACCCATCGCCCCTTCTCGGATCGAAGCATGGCGATCGACCTCTTGTCGGAGAGCGCCCGTCCGGCGAAATCTTCATCCCAGGTGTGCTTAAAGAACGTATTGTTTTGAAAAAAATCGATATGGGCCAGCACGTGGTAGAAGATCATGACATTTAACCAGTCGGGATTGTTGTCGTTATAGAACGAAATCGCCGGACGCGTATTGATCACCGTTTCGTAGGGATTGTTGGGGTAGAGTTCGTACCTTCCTTTCTCCTTTAGAACTTCGACGTCGTTTACCCAGTAATCGTAGAGGGTGGGGATCATGTGTTTGGAGGAAAGTTCGATCAGATCTGTATTGGTCACGATGTATTCGAGCGTTTCGTCCCCGAAGCGCAACCCCGACTTTCGGGCCCTTTCCTTGCACCCTTCCATTATTTTTTTGGTGTGCTGATTGATAAGCTCCATCTTTATGGCTCCATGTCAGGAGAGCAGTCTCTTTATTCCCTCTATGAGCTGAACCTCGGTTGCGTTTTCGCCTACCTTATCTATGCGAAGCGCCTGCGCAAATTCTTCGAGAAGCCCGGAGTTCGCTATATACTTCTCCACAGTGGTCGAGCCGCCGGGGCTCGAACCCGCAATAGTCACCCCGACCCTGCTCGCAAATCCGAGGGTTTTCCTGATCTCGGCGACCGTGTCGTGTCCCTGCGAATCCCAGTCGTCTCCGTCTGTGCCGTGGAAAACGTAGATATTGTAGTCGCGGGCCAGATTTCCCGCCTCAACGATCTCGTTTACCAGCCGGTAGGCCGATTCGACCCGGGTCCCGCCCGCCACCGAAGAGTTGTAGTAGGTGTAGAAGTCGGTGACCTCCCTGGCCGTTGTGTCATGCAAAATGAACTTCGTTTCCACCTGTCTTTCGTACTGATAAAGAATCCAGCTGTAGATCAGCACGTGCTGGGTAACGACCGCGTCTGTGGGCGGGCCGGCCATCGAACCCGAGTAGTCCCTTAGAAAGAAGATCATGGCCTGCGATTCGTAGTCTTTTTCCTTCGACAGGATCCGGTAGACTTGGTCCTGCGGGGAAACCAGAAACCGCGCGAGGTCGATTTCCCCGCTGTCCGTGATGTTGCCGAGGTTGATATTGGTCTGGACGACTTTTTTTAGTGTCGCCTTCTTGTCGAGCAACTGCCCGTTTCTTGCGTGCCTGTCGGTAAGATCGTAGGTGAAACGGGTTAGCGAACGCTTTGTCCCCTTGTTTTTAAGATTTGGCAATTCGAACTTCTCGCCCAGGACCTTCCCGAGATCGTAGGCGCTCGATTCTATTTCATGAGCGGCCTCTTCCCCGCCGCCCGGCCCCGCACCCTGGCCGCCTTCCCCCGGAGTCCCGTCGGCCGGCTCCTCTCCAATCACTTCCCCTTCTTTGCCTTCACCCGTTCCTCCCGATGTGCTTTCTTCCTCCGTCTCCTCGCTCCTGGCGTCATGGATGAATTTTTCCTCAACCGTTGTGGGCACCAGGATGATTTTGTCCTTGCCCCCGCGACCGGGCTTTACCAGCCGTCCAACCCGGATCTTGCGCGGGAAACCATCCGTTTCCCGCTGCTTGTCGCGTTCGAGAAGCTCGTCTATGGCGCTTAGACTCTGGACCTGAGAGGCGATGGAAGGCGATGAGTCTTGAATAAAAACCATGTCGCCGCCCCAGCAGGCCTTATCCGGCCCATGCGTACCAAGGAGCGGAGGCGCGCTGTCTTGCGCTTCGCCCCGCAAGGCCTCTTCGCGTTTGCTCTCGGGGGAGTCTGAAACCCTATGTCCCATGGGGCCCTCGTTTACCTTTTTTTAGTTCTCGTCGATTTTGGTGCAAAAGTACTCCACGGTCTTCTGGGCACAGGTCCGGCAGTATCCCAGTTTGTCGAGCATGGCGATTATGATCCGGTCGTAGAGCTTCTGGTTTTCCTCGTTGGTGCGGTTGGCCAAGGCGCCGATAAGGCTCCCCGCCCCGGCGATGTCGGATTTTAGCCGTACCTCGGTTACCGCCTTGACCAGTTCGAGATTGTCCATGAAGTCATAATCGCGGTCCGTGGACAGCTTCTGGCCGTAAATCTTTCGAATTGAAGTCCTGAAGGATTCCCTTTGCTCCCGGGTCTTTAGCCCCAGCCTGTCTTCGACGGATTGAATGTAGCGCTCGTCGATCTTTAAAGCCTTCAACTCTCCGGTCTGCGGATTTTTGTATTTCCACATCCTCTCAGGGCCCAGTTCTTCGGCGTCCATCCCGATGATCATGTTCACGTAGTTCATCACGTCCTTGCGAATGGCATGGGGTTCATCCATATAGGCATTGAACATCTCGGTCATTATCCGTTCACGGTATAGTCCTCTGGCGATTTTTAGATCGTCGAGGTACTTTGCGCGCTCGTTTGCCTCCGAAACATAATCGAGCACCACCCGTTCGATGCACTTGAAGATGTCGTAGGAGAACATGCATTGACCTTCATTGGTCTCCGAGGTCTCCATGAGCAGTTGGACGGCCCGGCCAAGATTGCGCTGGCCCAGTCCCTTCTGGCCGAACCTCTTGGTGATGTCCGGTTCGTGATTGAGGGCGTCGATGACCTCGCTTAGCGTCTTTATGCTCTTCTCGCCTGCTACTTCGCCTGCGGCCAGCTTCATCGTTTCGATCGGGGTGAGTTTTTCGGATCTGGGCAGCCGGCTAAGCACCACCGCAGCCGATACGGCGCTGTTGAGATTGGGATCCTGGTGAAGCTTTTCCTTTGTCAGGGTCGTTTTGGCCTCGCTGCCTATGGCGTAGGAGGTCAACTGCTCCTGGAGCCGGTAGTCGGTGTTGTGGGCCACGTAGCAAATCCTGCATCGGTCCACTATCGGCGCCTCCTCCTTTTCAGCAAGGAACCTGTTGAACTCGGAGTTGTTGCTGGTGGCGATGATCAGGGTGTCGATGGGCCAACGGAACCCGTCGATTTCTATGTTCCGGTTCTGGATCACCCCCAGGTAGACCTGCACGAGGTCCTTTTTGTTCTTGAAGATTTCATCGCTGAAATGGATTCCTCCGCCCGCCACCCGAGCCAGGGCGCCCCGTCTCAAGTCGAACCGGTAGGGGTTGTTCAGGTCCGTTATGTGGAGCAGCCGCTGGATCGATTCTTCCCCCAGCAGATCGACGGCCGATGAGGTTATCTTGTCCTTTGCCGAGTATTTGCCGGTCATCGACCCCATGCTCTCGCTAAGCGGGACCGGGACGACTTCGAAAAAGCCAAGGAGCTTTTCGAGATCTCCTTTCGAGTATTCCCTTATCTCGTTTAGCATGTAGTCGCTGCACGCCCCGAGAGGCCTGAAATTGAGATAGAGTCTTTCGATCTGCTCGTCGGAAAAACCGGCCGCTTCGGAAAGAAACCGCCTGTTCTTGTCCGGGGATTCATAGAGATTCAACGCCAGGATCATCGGGTCTTCGAAGGTTTGAGACTGTATCGTCTTTATCTTGCCGTAGTTTCCGAACGCCTCCAGGTTCTTGATATTGAAGGTATATCTTCGGTTTTCCTCCCGGGCGATAAAACTGCGGTACAGACTGCACAGATAGTCGACAAGGAATGTTTTCCCGTTGCCCGGTTCCCCGACGAGAACGAAAGCCATCTCCCGCGAGGAACCCCCTTCGGCGGCATCCTTTACAAACGAGACGAAACTGTTGATCTCGTCGTACATGCCGATGACGTGCTTCGAGAAGGCCCGAAAGATCTTGAAATCATAGGTGCTCTTGCCGTTTACCAGCACTTTCTCTATCCCCGACGGCTCGTCGAGGATCATTCTGGCCACGGCTTGGTAGGCGTTTTCAAAATGCCTCTTTCCCTCCCTGACCAGTTGAATATGGTATTGAAGGCTCTTAGCGTTATTTGCTTCCATCTTCTGCTCCAAGCTGAAGAGTTAGGGTGGCTTTTAGAAGACTCTCCTGGATGTCCTACGCTAATTCAAGCTTTGTGCCCGGTGCAGGATAAAGAGCTTCGAAAAATAATTATTTTCGGGTTTTGGCCCGGAGACTACGGCGCAGGTGCGGCGGCGCGTTAAATGGCGAGCCCCGTCTAGTGTTACGTCCCGTAAGTTATATGTTATTGCCAACAAGCCAACGACGTAGGGTGGGCACGGCTTTTTTGTGCCCACCGACTGCTTTTCAGTATCGTTGAATTTTCGGGACGCAACACTAGCTCGCTCCATGACATTTGTTTGACGCTGCCTTCCGTGCAAATGCATCCCCCCGGGACTTGCAAAAAGGACCATTGGCATACTGATGCCCCTTTTGGCCCTGCAATGCAGTTCCAATAATTGAGAGTCAACCGATGGACATCTTGAGCGGCATCCCGAAGACGGCTACGCGCGCGTCATGGTGTTCGCCGATGGAATGCCCGCATGGGAAGAAAAAGGATACCCCATTTTTCGTCCGGGTCAAGTCTGCCGCACAAAAACAAAACGATCGGCCCGAGCGTGGACAGCAAAGACCCGCGCCTTCCCATCACGAGTCCATAGAACGCATGATCTGGTATTGCCGCCCCCACCGGTGCATCTCGTCCAGGATGGGTTTAAGACTTTTTCCCGTTTCCGTGATCGAGTATTCGACCCGGGGAGGCACCTCCGCGTAGACTTTACGCGCGACAAGATTATCGTTTTCCATCTGCCGGAGCTGCTGAGTGAGCATCTTCTGGCTTATCCCGGAAATCCCGCGGGACAGTTCGCCAAATCTTTTCGTGCCTGTAAACAACTCCCGCAGGATCAACACCTTCCATTTGTTGCCCAAAAGGGCCAAGGTGATTTCCACCGGGCAGCCGAACTTTTCTCCGGACATATCTTTCTCCTTTAACAATACTGCCATACTTACCTTTTGGTTAGTACATTACAAATTAGTGCCTACTTGCATTTCGATCGTTTCAGCCATAATGTAGGGCCAATCGCTAAAGCAAGCAAGCGGTCGCTCACCGGGCGGGCGCCGATACAAACAGCGGAGCATGGAGGCAGGAAAATGGCTGAACGGATGCCGACAATTTTTTTCGGGCATGGAAATCCCATGCTCACGGTTTCTCAAAACGCTTACACAAAGGGATGGAGCGAGGCAGGCAACACGTTTGCTCGCCCCAAAGCCGTCCTGGCGGTGTCCGCGCATTGGTGGGGGAAAGGACTTGCGGTCACCTCCAGTCCCTTACCGGCCACGATACATGATTTCTACGGCTTTCCCGAAGAGCTGTTTGGAATTACATATCCCGCGCCGGGCAGCCTGGAGCTGGCTTCGCGGGTGAGGGAGCTTCTTTCGCCGGAAAGGGTCGCCTTTGACGAAAACCGGGGACTCGACCACGGGACCTGGACGGTATTGCGCCACGTCTTTGCGAGCGCCGATGTTCCGGTCGTTCAACTGAGCATCGATGGGAGCCGGTCTTCGCAGTTTCATTACGAAGCGGGCAGAAGACTCGCCCCGCTTCGCAAGGAGGGGGTCCTTATCGTTGGCAGCGGCAACATCGTTCACAACCTGTCTCTCTATTCGTGGGAGGCCCGGGACCTTTTTGGCTTCGACTGGGCCCAACGCTTCGATAAACGGGTGAGGGAGCTTTTGTCCGCACGGGGCGACGCACAGCTTATCGACTACGAAAACCTCGGGAAAGACGCCCGGTTGTCGATTCCGACTCCGGAACACTACCTGCCTTTGCTCTACGTGCTGGGCGCGGGCGATAAGGGGGAACGTCCGAGTTTTCCGGTTGAGGGAATGGATGGGGGCGCGATGTCCATGCTGGCGGTAAGGTTTGGTTGAGGCGGCCCCGGCTGGTGTAGCGCTAAAATGTAATGAGTTTTCATCGTAGTGGGAGGAATTGCCATGGAAAAATATCAGATCGGCGTCGTGGTGGGAAGTATTCGCAGGGATTCGTTCAATCAAATGATGTCGGGAGCGCTGGCAAACCTTGCGCCGGCGGAATTTTCATTTAAACAGCTAAAAATTGATGATTTGCCGCTCTACAACCAGGACGATGACGGGAGCCCTTCCGATTCCGTCGTTAGGCTGAAAAAAGAAATTCTTTCGGCCCACGGGCTTCTTTTCCTTACTCCGGAGTACAACCGCTCGATACCGGGGGTGCTAAAGAATGCGCTCGACCATGCATCCAGGCCTTACGGGCAAAACGCCTGGGCGAAAAAACCAGCGGGTGTGGTTGGCGTCTCCATTGGTCCGAGCGGCACGGCGATGGCCCAACAGCATTTGCGAAATATCCTGGCGTATCTGGATGTGGCTACTTTGGGCCAGCCGGAGGTTTTTCTCCAGGCCAAAGAGGGGCTTTTCGACGAATCGGGAAATATCGGGGCAAGCGCTAAAGACTTTCTGCAAGAGTGGATGAACCGGTATGTCGCATGGGTGAAAATGCACGCTGCATGACACGTGCGCCAAACCGGTTCGCCGGAGAGGCAGGGGAAAACAGTCAACCATGCGTTAGTCCGAACTCGTCTGCGTGCTGGAGGAACCGGTCACGGCCCGGTTTTGGAGGATACTATGAATAAAGTCGTACCTTTGATGGCGAGACTGCTGATGGCGCAAATTTTTCTCATCTCCGGTTTTGGCAAGTTAGGGGCCGGTTATGCGGCTACCGCCGCCTATATGAAGGCGATGGGGACTCCGCCGGTGCTTTTGCCTCTGGTCATAGCCCTGGAAATCGGAGGCGGTCTGGCGCTGGTGCTTGGGTTTAAGATTCGTTGGGCCGCTTTGGCCCTGGCCCTTTTTTGCGTTGTCGCCGGGCTGATTTTCCACCATAATTTGGGCGACAGGATGCAGGCGATCATGTTCATGAAGAACCTTGCCATGGCTGGAGGACTTCTGTTGCTCCACGGCTGCGGGGCCGGCGCTTTGAGCGTCGATGCCTGGCGCGCGGCGATTCCATCCGGTCGCAGCGCTTTGCGTTGATTCATTTCCCGCAGGTTAGGGCTCGACTGACTTGAGCCGGGTCCAACCCTTTGACTACCGCTCGGGAGGGTAAGAACGTCTGCCCCTGAATGGACAAGTATTTGATTGGCGCATAAATCATGGATCGACGGGAAATACTAAACGGCGTGGAGCAATATGGCGGATACTGGGATTTTATCGTGGTGGGAGGTGGCGCAACCGGACTTGGAGTAGGTTTGGACGCGGCTTCGAGAGGGTATAAGACAATTTTACTCGAACAGCACGATTTTTCCAAAGGGACTTCCAGCCGCAGCACCAAGCTGGTCCATGGCGGCGTGCGCTACCTTCGCCAGGGCAACGTGTCGCTCGTGATCGAGGCGCTTCATGAACGGGGGCTTTTGATCCACAATGCCCCCCATCTGGTCAGCCACCAGCCGTTCATCGTCCCCGGCTACGAGTGGTGGGACGGCCCGTTTTACGGCGCGGGTCTCAAGGTCTACGACCTTTTAGCCGGTAAACTGGGGCTTGGCCCTTCCAGGAGGCTATCCAAAAAGGAAACCCTGGCGCGCATCCCGACACTGGAACCTGTTGGTCTGCGGGGTGGAGTCGTCTATTTCGACGCTCAGTTCGATGACTCGCGGCTTGCGCTGAATCTGGCTCAAACCATGGCGGATCTTGGCGGATCTCCTCTCAATTACTTCCAGGTGACCGACTTCATAAAGACCGGTGATTTGATTCAAGGCGTCATAGCCCGGGATGGGGAGAGCGGAAAACATTATGAGATCAACGCCCGGGTGGTGGTAAACGCCACCGGGGTCTTCGCCGACACCCTGCTCCAAATGGATAATCCGGAAGCAAAACGAATAATTTCTCCCAGCCAGGGGGTGCATTTGATCCTGGATAGGGAATTTTTACCCGGCGCTGATGCTATAATGGCGCCCCGGACCCGGGACGGCCGGGTGTTGTTTGCCGTTCCCTGGCATGACAAAGTGATTGTGGGCACAACGGATACGCCCGTTGACGAGGTTTGCCTGGAGCCTCGCGCCCTCGATCACGAAATTGAATTCATTCTAAAACATGCGGCTGCCTACATGACCAAAGATCCGGGGCGCGCGGATGTAAAAAGCGTGTTCGCCGGTCTAAGACCTTTGGTCAATATGGGCGAGCCCAAGAGCACCGCGGCGATTTCGCGGGATCACTGCCTGGTGGTGTCCGAGTCGGGTTTGGTGACCATTACCGGCGGCAAATGGACCACGTATCGTAAAATGGCAGAGGATACGGTCAATCAGGCGATGGTGGTCGCCGGTCTGGGTGAGCGCCAATGTGTGACCAGGGACTTAAGAATCCATGGCTGGCGTAAAAACTATGATCCACTCGATCCCCTGCGCTACTACGGCGCCGATGCGGTCTTTATCGCAAGGCTCGTAAATGAGGACCCCTGGCTTGGCGAAAAGTTGCACCAAAAACTCCCCTATAGAAAAGCCGAAGTTATCTGGGCCGTTCGCCAAGAGATGGCTCGCACCGTGGAAGACTTTTTGGCCCGCCGGAGCCGGTCGCTTTTCCTGGATGCCGGGGCAAGCATGGACATGGCGCCCGAAGTCGCCCGATTAATGGCTTCCGAGCTAAAGCGTGACAGCGATTGGCAAGAGGCGCAAGCAGACGAGTACGAAAGGGTTGCCGAAGGGTATCTGCTGCGCGGCGCCCTGCCCGGTTAGCGCGGCCGATGTGTCCTGAAAAGAAGGGGGCAGCAGTACTATCGGCGGCGCCCCTCCCAATGGAATCGCCCCTCGATTAAAATTCGGACACGTCGGTATCAAAAGGGATGACCTCTTCCGGACGATGGTTGTCATGGAGGGCAAGAACTTTCCCATTGCCGGGTCTTCGTCGATCATGCGCCCCCTGGATGACTTTTTTTTCGTGATGTCCACTTTTGTAAAAATCGCATTTCATGCAGTTGTTCAGTTTTGTGGCGTAGGTTCCCTGCACCGAGCCTCCACAGAATGTGCCGGCTACCTGCGAACACTGTTTCCCATGATTGGGGTATGCGGGGCAGACGCCAAATTGTTTTGTCTTGGCGCCTCCCTTCTCTCGGCCGCATTTCTTGAATTCCCAACAGTTTGTATCTTTCTTTTCGAGTTCCCGACGGGCTGAGTAGTTGGGAGTTGTGTTTTCTCCTCTCTTTGTCGTATGTGCTCCAACAAGTGTTGCCAGATCGGACACAAAGTCCTTTAATTGCTCGGCTTGCGCGTTCATTTCCTCGGAAGCCGACGCGGATTCTTCGGCGCTTGCCGCGTTCTTTTGGACAACTCTATCCATATCGCCCACCGCTTTATTGATCTGCTCTATCCCCAGTGACTGTTCCCGGGATGCGGCCGATATCTGACCGATGAGCTCCGCCGATTGGGCGGCATTTTCAGACACCTCGAGAAAGCTCTCATTGGTCGACAATAAGAGATTGGCCCCTTCCTTGACCTTGGCTATCGTTCCCTCGATGAGGTTGGCTGTATTCTTCGATGCCTCGGCCGCCCGCATGGCCAGGTTTCGCACTTCATCGGCTACAACCGCAAATCCCGCCCCGGCCTCTCCGGCGCGCGCGGCTTCAACGGCTGCGTTAAGCGCCAGCAGATTGGTCTGAAAAGCGATTTCGTCGATTGTTTTGATGATTTTGGATGTTTCCTCACTGGCTTTGGATATTTCGGACATGGAGACGGTAAGCTTTTTCATGCTGACCGTTGCGTTGGTCAAAGTTTTATTCGCCTCGCCGGCCAACTGGTTCGTCTGAGCTGCATTGTCCGCATTTTGTTTTGTCATAGACGACATTTCTTCTAGCGAGGAGGAGGTCTCCTCGATGGATGAGGCCTGTTCCGATGCTCCGTCGGCAAGGGTCTGACTCGCCGAAGATACCTGACCGGATGCGGAGGAAACCTGCGTTGCCGAACTCATCAGCCCTTCGACCAGGCGGCTGATGGGTTTGGTGATGCTTTGGGTGATCAAAAAGGCGAGAAATGTCCCGAGAACCAAACCGCACGCGCCAAGAGCCAGCAAAATGTTTCGCCCGGCAGTCGATGACGCGCTCACCTGTTTGGCAAATTGTTGCGTTACCTGTTGCTGAAATTGAGCAAAACTTCTAAATAGCCCCATCATCTTGCTCTGAGGCCCGACGACCTTATCGACGATCATTTCCTGAGCTTCCTGGTTTTTGTTCTTGATCGCCTGGGCCATGGCGTCGTCCATGAGCGCAAAAGTTTCGTCGCCCGCCTGCTTTAACTGGCCGAATATTTTTTGGCCTTTCGGGAGATAGAGCAGCTTTTGGAGCTTTTCGCCGGTTTGCGTGAAACCAACCTTTCCTTTCTCGTACTTTGCCTTTTCGACTTCGCGCATTTGATCGCTTGTGGTGAAGGTAGCGTCTCGCATCGCGCGGGCGCTCGTCTCGAAGTCACTCTTCATGTCCATTAGCAGCATAAGCTTTAGGACCTGTCGATCGGCTTTGTCGGAGTAAGTCTTGGTTCTGATTAAAAGGCTCGATCCCGCGATGGCCATAGCGCATGTGAGCGTCACCAGCAGCCCGAATCCCAGTGTTAGCTTCGCTTTTAAGGTCATTTGCATCGATAACTCCAGTCTCTAATCCTTATAAGAAAACGAGTATGGAAAATGGTTTAACCGGTTGATCAAGCCGTCTCCGATATTTAAAAAACGCTCTATTTCCGATCCCCCTGATACTGCTTTAAGGGGAACTTAATCCTTGCGGATTGGTATCTGCCGGCAAATTAAACGATGGGAGAGATACTTTTGCCGTTGTGTATCCCCGCATACACAACGGCAACCAATATTTGCAGCCCTCAGGTTTAAAATCGTCATTCTCCGCATCGAACATTAGGGAAAAGAGCTGAAAAGATGGGGAGGCAATAGCACTCTTGCGACCCACCCGGATGGTTCGCCTTCTGCGCGGCGCACTGCAGGAGAAATGCAGGTTATTTCCTGTTGGAACGGCGCGGACTTTTTGAAAAATGGTATGACTTAGGGGGGCCGGCGGGTAATGCGCAAACGGTGCAGGGAAAAGGACATGAAATTGTTGGAGCTCTCCGATTAAGACAAAGGTGCGTTCAAGCCCGGCTGCTGTGACCTCGGATGCAGTTTGAACGAGATGAAACTTCGGCGAATACGTCACCCGCAGGCGGTGCGGACTGCGGTCCGAGCTGCCGCGGGCGCAGCCAGTCGGGCAGGTCGGGGCTTGGCAATCCGTCTGCGGCGACACGCCGCCCTTAAGCGCTTGCCCGCTGCTCCGGGGTGGGGCCGGTCGCCGTCTTTTCGATTTTACAGACCGGCCCAAGATTTCTGATGCGGTCGGTAAAGTCACGGCAGCACTGGGCAAACTGTGGCCCCATGGCCGAGGAATTGTAGAACATCTCGACTCTTTCCGGGTTCAAGCCGATGGTTTCCACCAGTTTCTTCACGTATGCCACGCGCTTGGTCGCCCTTTGATTGCCCAGGACGTAATGGCAATCCCCGATGAGACATCCGGAGACAAAAACGCCGTCCGCGCCTTCCTCCAGGGCCTTTAGAAGGGATATGACGTCCACCCTGCCGGTGCACGGAACCTTGAGAATTTTTACGTTTGTCGGGTATTGAAGCCGCATGGAGCCTGCAAGGTCCGCGGCCGCATACGAGCACCACTGGCAGCAAAAACACAATATGACCGGCTCAAATGTACATTCCATGGCCCAAACGTCTCCCCGTGAGTTGAAATGTTTCTCCTGTTAGTGACCTGCCAACAAGGCGTGTATGCTCGCAAGGATCTGGTTGTGCTCATAGTGGCTAAGCTCAATGGCTTTGGCCGGGCACTCCGACACGCAGGTCCCGCAACCCTGGCAAAGAGCTTCGTTTATTTCCGAGACCTGCTCTTCATTGATTTTAGGGATATTGTACGGGCAGCTCCTTACGCACACGAGGCAGGCCGCGCACCTTTGGCCGTCCACATGGGCCACCGCCCCTCCAACACTAAGCGTTTTACCGGCGAGAAAAGAGCCTGCCCTGGAGGCGGCGGCGAGGGCCTGAGTGACGCTCTCGCCTATGAGCTTGGGGGAATGGGCAGTGCCGCAAAGAAAAATGCCCTCCGAGGCAAAGTCCACCGGGCGGAGCTTGGCGTGGGCTTCGATGAAGAACCCGTTGGCATTTCTGGGGACTTTTAGCTGCGAGGCGATCGCGTCCGTGTCGTTTGCGCGGGTTGCGGCGCTGAGCACGACCGCATCCGCTGCGATTTTCACCCAACGCTGCAAAACGTGGTCGCTAAATACCACCGCAAGACCCGTCCCGTTGGTCCTCACCTCAGGTTCTTTATCCGTGTCGAAGCGGGCGAACACGATGCCGTTTCGCCTGGCTTCCATGTAGTAATCCTCCAGCATGCCGTACATTCTCATGTCCCGGTAAAGGATGTAAATCTCCATTTCGGGATTGGTTTCCTTGAGCTGCAGAGCGTGCTTCACCGCGCTCTGGCAGCAGATGCGGCTGCAGTCCGGATTTTGCTTGTTGCGCGAGCCGACGCACTGGATCATGACCACCCGCTTCCACTTCCCAGGGTCTTTTTCTGCCGGAGGATGCTCGATCATTTCGTCGAGCTCGAGTTGCGTCATTATGCGTTCGTTTGTGCCGTAACCGTATTCGACGGGCTTGTGCTCATGGGCCCCCGTGGCAAGGATCGCCACCCCATGCTCGATGGTGTGCTCGGCCTTATCCGGCCCCGCTTCCACCGTGGAGGTGAAGTTTCCCTTGTAGCCCTTAAAGGAGGTGAGCGAGGCTTGCGTCAAGACCTCGATGCTCCCGTTGGTACGGACCTGCTCGACGAGGCCGTCGATGTAAGGCTTAACGTTCGTCCCCTCTATGGTGCGGGAGATCTTTTCGGCCAGGCCGCCAAGTCTTGTTTCCTTTTCAACGAGAAAGGCTTTAAATCCCTGTCCGGCGAGGTTTAACGCCGCGTTGAGCCCGGCGACTCCTCCGCCCACTACGAGCGCCGACTGGGTAATTCCGACTTTCCTGTCTTCAAGTTGCTTTAGCATCGCCGCTCGAGCCACAGACATCCTCACGAGAACCTTTGCCTTTTCGGTTGCCTTTGCCCGCTCGTGCATATGCACCCAGGAATCCTGGTTGCGGATGTTGGCCATGTCGAAGAGGTACTTGTTTAGCCCCGCCTCCAGCAGAGTTTCGCGAAACAGCGGTTCATGCGTCAAAGGCGTACACGCGGCGACCACCATTCGGTTGATGCCCTTTTGCCTGATCACTTCCGCCATCCTCACCTGCGTGTCCTGGGAACAGGTAAAGAGGTTATCCTCGACATGGATCACGTTGGGAAGAGTCCTCGCATATTCCCGCACGGCCGCAACATCGACTATGCCCCCGATATTGATGCCGCAATTGCAGACGAAAACGCCGATCTTCGCAGGCTCCGAACTCACGTCTCTTTTAGGCGGGTATTCTCTTGTCCGGGTCTGGGTCCACCGGGACTCGGCAAGAAGCGCGCCGCCTGCCGCCGCAGCTCCTGAGGCCTCCATTACCGACTGCGGGATGTCCTTTGGGCCTTGAAGCGTTCCGCAGACATAAACCCCCGGGCGGCTGGTGGAAACAGGCATGAAGACATCGGTTGCCGCGTAATTGTGTTTGTTGAGGTCGATTCCGAGACGATCGGCCAGGGCGACGGTCTCGAGCCCGACTTCGAAACCCGTCGACAATACCGCCATGTCGAAGACGTCTTCCCGCAGTTCGCCGTCTTCGGCTGTGTACCGGATCTTTAGGTCGGCTTCGCCCTCCGCCTCTATGGTGTGAACCCTTGACCGGATGAACTTTACGCCCAGTTCTTTTGCGCGGTTGTAATATTGCTCGAATTCCTTGCCATAGGTGCGCATGTCCATGAAAAAAATGGAGCAATCGAGGTCATGGTGGGCATGCTCCTTGGCGATGACCGCCTCTTTTATGGCGTATATGCAGCAAACGGCCGAACAATAGGAGTTGGCGCAACCGTTGGTGCTGCGGGACCCGACGCACTGTATCCAGGCGATCTTTTCGGGTTCCTGCCGGTCGTAGGGACGCATGAGGCTGCCGCGGTATGGGCCGGAGGCGCTCAGTATGCGCTCGAACTCGATGCTGGTCACAACGTTTGGGAATTTCGCATAATTTAGGGTATCCAATCCGGAAGGATCGAACACCTCGTTTCCGGGCGCCAGTATGACCGCGCCGACTTCGATCTCCGTCATGCGGGGCTGGTCGTCGTAGTGGACGGCGCCGGCAAGGCAGACCTTTTCACACATCCCGCAGCCTATGCAGATGCCTCGGTCGATGGCGAACCCCCCGGGGATGGCCTGAGGATAGCGCATGTAAGCCGCTTCCCTCAGATCGAGTTTCTGGTTGAATTCGTTTACGGCCGTCACCGGGCACACCGAACGGCACTGACCGCACGCGGTGCACGACGCAAGGTCGATGTAGCGGGGGTGAGTCTTTAAGGTCGCCGTGAAGTTCCCGGCTTCTCCTTCCAGCGACTGGACTTCGGAGTTGCATAGGATATTGATATTGAGATGGCGGCCTACCTCGACCAGTTTGGGCGAGATGATGCACATGGCGCAGTCGTTGGTTGGAAACGTCTTGTCGAGCTGGGCCATTATGCCGCCGATGGTCGGGGACTTATCCGCCAGGTGCACGTAATAGCCGGAATTGGCGAGATCGAGCGACGCCTGCATTCCCGCAACGCCCGCCCCGACAACCAGTACAGAGCCTTTGCTGCTACCAGCCTTCGAGTTCGACATAACCGTTCCTCCCGGATCGAAAAGCGCAGTGTGCGGCCGGTTCCATGCAACGTCCGGCCCTGCACACGGTTGGCATAACTAAAAACCTGTCAGGCTGCGATAAAACACTTTAGACCCGTATCGTACCTGACCAAGCCCTGCTTCGATGAAATGTTGAGCTGTCTTGAAACTTCGGACGGGCTAAGGCCCAGGGTCGAAGATATTTCCCCCGTCGAAAGAGGGCCCTCCCGCAAAAGCGAGGTGATCTGGCTAATCACCAGTTTGCTTACGATAATATCGTCGAACAACTTGTTTATCTCTTCGCTGTTGAAAAATTTATCGTATTCTTCCTCGGGTTCCGAAGAACTTCTCAGCTTAAGGGGCGCTCTCAGTCTTTGCCTTTCGACCAGCTTGATGTAGGGGATGAGCCTTGCGGTCGCTTCGAGTTTAAACCGCAGCGTCTTTTCGTCTAAGCCTTCGCTCGATCCGAGCGGCCCCAGCTTCTGAATCGCTGGGGCAAAGTCGTTCATAATGTTTGCGAAACGGATTCCTTCGCCGGCCGACACCCATTCGTGCCTCAGCCGCGCGGGATTTATCCCTATGCACTCCAGCAGCTTCTTGCATATTTTCACCATGCCCAACGCATTGTAATTTCCGTTCGTAATGTAGTGGCAGTCGTTTAGATGACATCCCCCGACGAACACTGCGTCCAGGCCGTTCGAAAAAGCGCGGAATATATGCGCCAGGTCGACCCTGGCCGAACACATGACCCTTATGAGCCGTATGTGAGGGGGGTATTGAAGGCGGGAAACCCCGCAAAGGTCGGCCCCTCCGTAGCAGCACCAGTTGCATATGATACCGAGAAGTTTCGGATTGAATTCACCACCCGTACCCATATCTTTTCACCTCTCCTCGATTTGTGCGTTAGTGCGCGTGCGCATGTCTTGGGGGAACAACAGCGTCGATCTGGCTGAAAATCTCTTCATCCGTGTAGTGTTTTAGCGATATGGCCGATGTCGGGCAGACCGTGTTGCAAAGACCGTCTCCTTTGCAAAGAACCGCATTCACCGCAGCCTTCCTGCCCTTGGGCGTCTGCGCAAAATCTATCGCGCCGTAGCTGCACACCGTGATACAGGCCCCGCAGGCTACACACCTGTTCTCGTCTACGTCGCAGACCGAACCCGATGCTACGACCGTTTCGTGCGAAAGAAGGGTGAGCGCGCGGCCCGCTGCTCCGTAAGCCTGGCTTACCGCCTCCGATATATGTTTGGGATAGTGAGCGGTCCCGCACAGGTAAACCCCTTCGGCGCCAAAGTCCACGGGCTTTAGCTTTGCATGGGCCTCCTGGAAAAATCCGTCCGGCCCCGGGGCGGTTTTGAACAACCCGGCGATTTTCTTTATCCCTTCGGAAGGAACGACCGCTGCGGACAAAATGAGGTGGTCGGCGTCCAAAAGAAGCCTTTGGCCCAGGACGGGATCGAGCGTGGTTATCCTAATGACCGGTCTTCCTTCCGCCACGACCGCCTCCACCAAGGGACGATCTTCCGGCTCGAACCGGACGAACTTCACGTCTTTGTCCGCTGCCTCCCGGTAATAATCCTCCCTCAGTCCGTACATTCTCATGTCCCGAAAAAGAATCGTGATATCGATCTGCGGGTTTATACCCTTTAGTTTCAACGCGTTTTTGACGGCGTGGCTGCAGCATATCCTCGCGCAGTAGTTCCTGTACTCCTGCCTGCAGCCCACGCACTGGATCATGACCATGCCGCGGGAACCCGCGATGCTTTTATCCCGCTTGGCGATCTTTTCCTCCAGTTCGAGCTGGGTCATTACTTTTTCATCTTGCCCGTAGAGGTATTCGGAGGGCTTGTATTCCTCGGCCCCCGTGGCGAGGACCGCCGCGCCATGTTTTATCTCGGAAAACCCCCTGTCGGATTTTAGCCTGGTCGTGAAGTTTCCGACAAAACCCGCGACTTCCACTATGCTCGCCTCCGTGTAGACGCGGATTCCGGGATGCTGGTAAACCCTGCGTATGCGATCTTCCAGGTAGGCCTGGACATCCAGCCCTTCCAGGGTATAGTGAATCCTTCTGGCCATTCCCCCCAGCTCTTTTTCTTTTTCCACCAGGTGAACCGGGTGTCCCTGTTTGGCTATGGACAGGGCGCAAGTCATTCCGGCCACACCCCCACCGACCACCAGCGCCGCCTTGTCCACCGGAAGGTCGTATTCCAGGAGGGGCTCGAGGCGGCAGGCCCTTGCAACCGACATGCGGATTATGTCCTTGGCCTTTTCGGTCGCCTTCTCCTGCTCTTTGGAATGCACCCAGGAACAATGTTCCCGGATGTTGGCCATGTCGTAGAAGTATTGATTGATTCCCGCCTCCCGCAGAGTGTCCCGGAAAAGAGGCTCATGCGTTCTGGGGGTGCAGGCCGCAACCACCACGCGGTTCAGCCCCTTTTCCCGGATCGATTTCGAAAGCTTCTGGGCGGCTTCGGTCGAACATATAAAAAGGCTTTCTTCGGCATGCGCTACATTCGGCAGGCTCAAGGCGTATTCGACAGTCGAGGGCACATCGACTATCCTTCCGATATTGGCCCCGCAGTGGCATACATAGACCCCCACCCTGGGCTCCTCATTGGAAACGTCCCGTTCCTCCGGATATATCCTTTCCCTGGACAATTTGCCGCGCCGGTAGGACAGGAGTTCGCCGCACTGGGAACTCGCCCCGCTGGCCGTCGCCACCGACTCGGGGATGTCCACCGGGCCCTGGAAAGCGCCGCTTATGAAAACTCCCCGCCGCGTGGTCTCCATGGGGTTTGCCGGGTTGGTTTTACAGAACCCGTGGGAATTGAGCTCGATTCCGAATCTGGCCGCGATGTCGTTACGATCGGCCGGAGGGGTGAGCCCCACGGAGAGCACCACCATCTCGAATTCTTCTTCCTTGACCCCGCCCTCGGCGGCGTAACGGATGGTGATGTTTTTACTCTCCGCAATTTCTTTTCCAAGCGACGCGTAGCTCCGTATGAACCGGACCCCGGGAATATTGGCCGTTCTTTGGTAGAACCGCTCGAAGTCTTTTCCGTAGGAACGGATGTCGTTGTGGAATATGGTGCACTCGGCATCGGCGTCATGGTCTTTTGTGAGGATAACCTGCTTTTGCGTATAGGTGCAGCAGACCGCCGAACAGTAGCTGTTTGCGCCCGGAAGGATCTGCCTCGAACCGATGCACTGTATCCAGGCTATTCTGTGGGGGTGTTCTCTGTCCGAAGCGCGCCTTATCTCTCCTTCATACGGGCCGGTGGCGCACAGGAGCCGTTCGTAGTCGAGGCTGGTGACCACGTTTTCCAGCCTGCCGTAGCCGAATTCGTCCCTTAGCCTTGCGTCGAAAGGCTTAAATCCCGGGGAAAGGATTATCGCTCCCACTTTCACGTCGATTTTTTGCGCCTTCTGATTGAAATCTATGGCCCCGGTCTTACAGACCGCCGAACAGATGCGGCATTTTTTCTCTTTGAGGTAGAGGCAGCTCTCGTCTATGTAAGTCACAAGAGGCGTGGCCTGCGCGAAGAATATGTGGACCGCCTTGTTTTTTGAAATTTCCTGGTTGAACCGGTCGGGGTAGGTGACGGGGCAGTATTCCACGCACGTGGTGCAGCCCGTGCACTTGTCCTCTATAATGTACCGCGGCTTTTTGACAAGCGTTACGGTGAAGTTTCCCGCTTCCCCTTGCACGCCGTCGACTTCCGTATAGGTAAGGAGCTCTATATTGGGATGCCGGGCGCATTCGTTGAACTTGGGGGATTCGATGCACATGGAGCAGTCGTTGGTTGGAAAAGTCTTGTCGAGTTGCGCCATGTGGCCGCCGATGGTCGGCGATTTTTCGACCAAAAAAACCTTAAAGCCTGCCGTGCCAAGGTCCAGGGCCGCCTGAATGCCGCTGATTCCTCCACCGACGACCATAACATCGCCGTAAATGGAATTCTGAATATCCGCTAGAAACCGCTCCCTGACTTTTTCCAGTTCTGTTACCACTTCCATCACCTCGTAAAATCACTTCGGTCCATAGGTTCACCGGCCAACCCGGCGGCCTATGCGCCCGATCGAATGAACTTGGGCGTGTTGCCCTCAAAACCTTGGAATGCCGCTTTGCCTGCTTTTTCGACGTCGGCCAGCCGCTGGGAAATCGTGTAGACCGGGAGGCCGCAAGCGGCTGCAATCTCCCGCACAGATTGCGGCCCCTGCAGGAGCGACTCCAGGATGAGGGCCTTCTGGTACTCTTCGATGGCGGCCGCTCCGAGCATTTCTTCATACTTTCGCTTATCGATTTTTTCGTCGTATACATTGCCAATCTCGGTTAGCCGCCGTTCCATGCCGAGGAGCCACCGGAGTCGCGAAGACTCGAAAGTCTGGGAAAGAGCCGAAAGATGGAGCCCGAACCTGTCTCTATCCAGGGGCCCGAGCCCATGGACCGCTTCGGTTAGTTCGGAGACCGAACGGGCAAATTCCTGGCCTTCCGCCGCGCTCACCCAGCGGAGCTGCACACGATCGGCTCCGATACCCGAGAATTCGAGCAGCTTGCGAACCGTTTCCACGCGTCCGGATGTGTGGAAGTTGCCCTCGAGATAATGACAGTCTCCAATGTGGCAGCCATAGACGAAAACGGCGTCAAAGCCGCTCCGCAGACCTTCCACGATGAAAAGCGGGTCGACTCGCCCCGAACACATGGTCCTAAGGACGCGAATGGAGGGCGGGTACTGAAAGCGCGAAACCCCCGCCAGGTCGGCCCCTGCATAGGAACACCAGTTACACAAAAAGGCGAGAATCACCTCACTCATTTCTGTCTCCTCTTCTCCCTGCGCATGTGCGAGCTTAAAAAAAATGACGTCCGCCGATAAAAGGCCTGTCTCGGGTTGGACGCTGCCTGACACTCGTGCGGAAAAGAGCGCTGATGATCTCGCCTTAGCGATCCGGTAATGACGCCGGGACCGCCGGTAAGATTATGGGCAAATCTGGTTATGGATGGCGAAGAACCGAAAAGAAGGCAATTTCTCGGCCACGCCTTCCGCCCTGCCAAACACGGGCAGGATCAAAAGCGCTGTTTCAGCCATGGCCGAAAAACTGGTGCATGAAAGGACTCCCTTCGAGAAATTGCGATACACAGCGGAGAAAATAACCCACCAATTCCTATGCGTCAAATAGAATGTGCCTATGCGCAATGACGTGCATGGACCGGCTTGGCCCAATCGCCCCCCTTTTTTGCAAAGGGGGGTTGGGGGGATTTACCCCCCTGCCGTTCGCAATGACGCACCTGGATGGGCTAGGCTCAATCGCCACCCTTTTTTTCAAAGGGGGGTGGGGGATCGAGAGTCTGTTCGACAAAGTGTCCTGTGAATACGGACGCCTTCCAGTTTGTCACACATCCCGTCACTCGATCTACGTAAGTTTTACATGGCGAGCAAGATATTGCTGTTACAGCAGTGGGCGGGCCGTTCAAGGTTTATCCTTAACGGCATGCCGGACTCTCAAAATAACGACGGCCTCGCCGTCCAATCGGTAGCGTATGATATAGCCGTGCTTTCCCAAGGGTACGAACAGCTCCCGGTCTTGCCGTCCTTCGAGTCTTTTGCCAACACCGGGATGGGTGAGCAAAAGATTTGCCGCCTTCTTCAGTCGCGCGGCGGCGCGTCCGGCGGCCTCCGGATTATCGGGCTCGATGAACCGACGAAAGCGTGCAATATCATCACGGGCCGCAGGCAACCATATCAACCTCGGCATTCAGTCTCCGGCGCAGGGGGTTCCTCACTCGTTCCCCATGTATCAAACCATGCCGTCATAGCCTCGTTGGTGATAAATTCGCCTGTGCGCTGATACGCCTCCCAGGCTTCGTCCGCTTCACGGTTCCGGACTTCGGCCAGTTCTTCTTTGTCGAGATATTCCCCAATGGCCTCCCGCATAAGCCAGTGCGCGGATCGTCGTTTTAGCGCGCCGAGGGATTTCAATCGCGCACAGGTCTCATCGTCAAGTTTTACTCCCATTGTCGTCGCCATAAAGCTACCTCATCATGGTTTCTAAAGGTGCAACTTTTATATAGTTTAAAGAACCCGGCACCGCGATGTCAATTGCCCTTTTGGTGGCAAACTTTCGATCTGTAGCGCCGGGAGCGCGGCCGGTTGGGCCGTAAATCCGATCGGACCCGGCAGGGCGAGGAGGATGTAAAGACTGTCCGCTCGCTCTCCAACTTTTTCCATCCGGTTGCCGTTTGAATTGCCGCTTGTATTGCCGTTTCTCGTTTCCGTTCCTGCGTGCCGTTTTGCGGCTTGACACTGCCTCGTGCTATATGTTCTTGCCGGGTTCATGTCCCGTGGGATCGAGGCGCGGGCGTTGCGCCCGCTCCCGCTTTTCGGCGCCGTTCTTTAAAAAAAGAATACGGAAATCTCTTAATCGCTTCCCCCCCCCCGCCAAACAACAATCACTGCTGTTACCCTGCTGTTAACCTGCTGTTAACCACGCTGATAACCATGCTGATAACCATGCTGATATGAAGCTGTTATTTTGGACTTCTAGCTCAAATATGCGATGACAAATCGGGAAGTTATGAAAATGAAGCCTGTTTTTTTTCTGTTTTTTCAGGCGATAACAGCATCAGGGGGGGGCTTTGACGGGCTGTGTGCCCGGGCGCTCTACTTGCCCGAGCGAAGACGTGTTTTAAGCCGGGCTTAAGGCGCCGTTGCCGGCCCGCTTGGCCATA
>JARLHO010000088.1 GCA_031292215.1 Syntrophobacteraceae bacterium
AAAAAGACTGGCGCTATTGAAATAAAAATAATTTGTCAAACTTTTGGCAAGTCACACCGGGATTGGGTGTTAAGGCAGGCCGGGATTTTCAAACTTCGTCGTCTGGTTATGGGAAAAACTGGAAGGCTCTGGAACAAAGTCTGCTATATTAGCATATACTCGTCTCTGCTCCCTGCTCCCTGCTCCCTGCTCCACCGCTCCCCGCTTCCCGCTTCCCGCTCCTTAATTGCAAACCCTCGCCGCCTGAAATGGGAAAACCGGAAAATCCACGCAAAACCTTATCAAGGTATTCGGATTGGCCTGTGTGAGCCGGTTGCCGCACGTGTCCTCGAAGGACCCAAGCAAGTGAGAGGAGGTGGACCCATCAGGGTTTAGAAACTCGAGGATTTGACCGGGGACAAGCCTGGACCTGGCCTCCAGGAAAATTTTCCCTCCCTCGGAGCAGGCGGGCGACTCGCCCGGCTCCTGGCCGGAGCGCACCAGCCCCGCCAGGGTATGGGTCTGGACATAGGAAATCCGCGTTTCAACATCGGGCGCCCCCGTTTGTTCGCCGGCAAAAAGATTGCCTTTCGTATACGGGCGATGGCTGATCCTCTGCAAATCTTCCATCCCCGCCGTTTCGGCCCCCGTAGCCGAGACCGGCTTCGCGAATCGATTAATCGCCTGCCGGTAGGCCCTCGTGACACTTGCCACGTAAAGCGCCCCTTTCATTCGGCCTTCAATTTTAAAGGAATCGATGCCCAGCCCCATAAGAGGACCGATCTCCTCCAAAAGACACAGGTCCTTTGAATTGAGGATATAAGAGCCACGCCCATCCTGCTCCACCGGAAAAACCTCCCCGGGCCGCTTCTCCTCCACAAGCCCCCAGGACCAGCGGCACGGTTGCGTGCAAAAACCGCTGTTGGCGCTCCGATTCATTACGTAAGGCCGCGCGGGATTTCCCGCGCCATCCTTTCCCGAAAGAGGTTTGGGCGCATTCAAAAACCCGCTCATCAGGCAGCGGCCCGAATAGGACATGCACATCGCCCCATGGACAAATATTTCGATTTCAGCCTCGGAGCTTTTCACTATCTCCGCAATTTCTGCAAAACTCAATTCCCGGGCCGGATTTATCCGCCGCACGCCCTGTTCCTGCCAGAACTTAACACTCAAGGAATTTGTGGTATTGGCCTGAGTGCTCAGGTGAACCGCCACCTCCGGGGCATATTGGCGGGCCAGCAGCAAAACGCCCGGGTCCGAAATTATGAGCGCGTCAATATGTAGCTCCTGGAGATACTCCAGGTATGCAGGGAGTTTTTCCAGATCCGAGCGGCGCGCAAAAATATTTACGGTAACGTAGAGCTTTTTCCCAAGACCATGGGCGATACGGCTTGCCGCAGCCAGTTCCTTCTCGTCGAAATTATTTGCAAACCCCCGTAACCCGAAGTCTTTCCCCGAAGCATAGACAGCATCGGCGCCGTACAAAAAAGCGATCCTAAGCTTTTCCAGGCTTCCGCCGGGCGAAAGCAGTTCGGGCCCGGGGGAACGTGTCCGACCGGATACATCCATCTTTATTCAATCTTTCCTATCTATAGAGAGGCAAATTGTCTCGCCATTTTAAACGGATCGCGGCCGTTTGACAAACGGTCCCTCGCAATAAATGCTTCGGGAACAGCAAACCGGTTCTCTCTTTTATTCCTTTGGCATGGAAACCGTCCGATATATGGCACACCGGCACGCCATAAGCCAATACTTTGCTCGAAAAGCCGGGCCATGTAGTATGAAGCTACTCCGAACAGGGGGGAATTGGCGCCGGGAGGTAAGCCAAACTGCCTTGAATTTCTTTGAAAAAGAGTGCGACCCGGGGTATACTCCCAGCGAGTTTTCCCTTTTTTGAGCCGGTCTTTCCCGCGTCTTTTTAAGGGAAAACCCCTTTTTCGCCGCCCGGCCAATTTCACTCGACCGACTCTACATCGCCATTCCAGGTCCAAAAGGAGACAGTATGTCTATTTTGTTCACCCAACATTGGGACGTGATGCCCGAAAAGTATGAAGACTACGCGGCGTTCATAAGCAATGTCTATAACCCGAATATGGATAAGATGGGAATACCGCTGGTGGGCGGCTATTACGTAAAGATTGGCGAGGGCCCCAGGATAGTGGCCGTGTCGACGGTTGACCAAACCGATAACCTGCGCCGTACGATTTCTTCAAGAGACTATCAGGACCTTGTCACCAGGTTGTTTGAATATGTCTGGAAATATTCCAACAAGGTCTATGTTCCCTCGGGCCGCATCCAGGAGGGGCCCTACCGGGTCCAGACCGGCGTCGTAAAATTCAACCATTACTACAATATCCTCCAGGGCAGGGAGCAGGAACACTTGATGTTCATAAAGGAGGAGTGCATGCCGGCGCTCGAAGAATTAAAGATTCCCATTACGGGAGGCTACCGCCTGATAATTGGCGAAGGCCCGAGGATTATGGCCGAATGCACGGCCAGAAACATTCCCGCCATTGCCGAAGCCGTCGAGGCCTCTATCTACAGAAAACTGATGAAAGCTCTCAAAAACAAATACGCAACGGACTACAGCTCCAGGGTTCTGGCGCCTACCGGAAGGGTCGAGGTGCCCTATCTGGTTTCCCGGATGGTAAAAAACTTCTAAAACAGTCCCAAACCCCAGGGAGTATCTATGCTGCTTCAGCCTGACTGTATCCCCTGCATTGCGAAGATGGCGCTATCCTCGATCAGATTATTGACCGATGACGAGCGGCGCCAAAAGGATCTATTCACCCGAGTGCTCGAAATACCGGGGCTTCGAGGGCTCGCATGGGACAAGATAAGTCCCGAGGTGCTCGAGCCGGTCATGAATATTCTGGTCGAGGCCTTTGGCAAACTCGATCCATTCCGGGAGCTAAAAGAGCGCCAGAACAAAAAGGCGCTGGAACTCTATCCCGCCTTGAAACGGGCGGTGGAAAAAGCCCAAGACCCGCTTTTTGCTGCCGTAAACCTGGCGATCTGGGGGAACTCGGTTGACGTGATGGTAACGGATCGCTCAATCGATGTCGCGGAAATCGTAAAGCGTGAGCTCGATAACGCCTCGCTTAAGGCATCTTACTGCGAATTTCGCCAAAGACTTGAGAGAACACATCTTTTACTGTACCTTGGAGATAATTCGGGCGAGGTCGTCTTCGACAGGCTCCTGATTGAAACCATTAAAAAGTTTTACGCTCCTCAGATTGTCTTCGTGGTCCGGGGCGCTCCCGCCCTAAATGACGTTACATTGAAGGAGGCCGCCGAGGTCGGAATGGACAGTACGGCGACGGTCATCTCCAACGGCATGACCGGCCTTGCCCCCGGAACCATCCTTTCCCGCTGCTCTGCCGAGTTAAACGAGCTGTTCGAAACCTCCGACCTGGTAATTTCAAAGGGCGGGGCTAATTTCGACAGCCTCGAAGAAGTAAAAGACAGATACGGAAACCTCTCTTTCCTGCTGATCGCCAAATGCCCTCCCTACTCAAAATACTTTACTGTCGAGCTGCATCAGCCGGTGCTTGCCAATTTTTTCAAAACCTCGCCCCGACCGGATTTCGATGAGAAGTGATAAACGACAGGGGGGCCCTCTTTAGCCCCCCGATCTCACGTTGCATCGCCCCTTATCCCCGGCTAACCACCACCGGGCCTAAAGTTTTTTAGAAATTTTTCGGCCCCGTTTAACAAACCGGGCGGGAATGGCGCGCGAGCGTCTTTGCGCTTGCAGGGCCGCGAAATAGTAGACGGAAAAACTTTTTTTCTTCGCATTTGCCCCAATTATCCTGCCTGGCTGATAGTTGCGGATTTGCACACTGCGCGCCTTGCCTGCGACTCGTGACTTATTCGGCAAACACTCTTTACACGGGTTGACAAAAAAGGTCCAAAAGAAGTATTTTACGTTGCCGACAGGTGGCGCCGCTAAGAATCCAAGGCGTTTTGACCATGCCGTGCGGGTAATTTCCTCCGCCGAAGCTGGCGATGGCTCGCGGGGCTCAAATCTTGGACGAGTGGGGAGTAGGAGAGCGGCACAAAATATGGCTCGCTCCAAATTTCGCTCCTTGGCTCAAGGGCCGGAGGGGGGAAGGTTTTTTTATTCCCTTCAACCGCTGAATTAACCTTTAGAGAAAGAGACATCATGAAACAGGAAGACGGCCAACCTCCCAGTAGCGGCGGTTGCCCATTTTCTCCGATGGAAGTTGCGCCTTCCCTGCGATAGGTTCCTGCCTTTTCCTTATCGCCTCACCGGCCGCTTCTTCCATCCTATGTTGGTAAAAGCGGAAGGTCCGAGGTTTTTCCTACCCTCACGTAAAATTGGTCGATTCGCCTCAGGCCCGACGTTTGCAATCTTGTCCAAAGTCATTGGTCGACTCGCTCATGGTGCGGCTTTGCCTCGCAGCTAAGCCCCGCGCTCCGGTTGAGGAAGAGCAAGAAGAGTTGGTCTGCTCAAAAGAGGATCGAAAGGACCAAAAGGGGCGCTTTACCGCAGGCGACCTCGGGGGCACATCATTATGGCTATGAATTTATTTACTAAGTTATCGAGGCTCTTTGGCTCTCAATCCGACGGCGCCAGGGTGCAAGTGGATATGTCCGAACACGAGCGACGGCTGATTCATCTGTGCGCGGCGCCTGGCCCGCAGGCGCTTTCCTCTCTTGAGACCACTTTTCGGGGTCTTGATTCGAAAGAAGCTGACGAGCGGCTGGACAAGTATGGTCCAAATGAGCTCTCGTATACCAAACACCTTGGCTTCTGGGCCGATATCTTTGAGAGGTGCAAGAGCCCCCTGGTTATACAATTGCTGGTTATAGCTGCAATTTCGGGCGTAATGGGGGATCTTGAATCCGCAGTCATCGTGGGCCTTATGGTGCTGCTAAGCGTTGGGCTTTCCTACATTCTCGACAGCCGCTCAAGCAATACCGTGGCGACACTCGGGAAGCGCGTGGAGTCGAGAACTCTGGTTTTGCGAGACGGCGAGGAAAAGGAAATCCGCATTTCCGCCGTGGTTCCCGGAGATATCGTTCTTCTCCATGCCGGCTCGATCATACCGGCCGACTTGCGCCTGCTTACCGCAAAGGACTTTTTCGTCAGCCAATCGGCTTTGACCGGTGAGTCGATGGCGGTGGAAAAATCGGTTTTAGACCCCGCTGTTGAGCAAAGCACCGCACTCGAACTGCCCAACGCCTGTTTCCTAGGTACAAGCGTTACCAGTGGCACGGCCCGGGGCGTGGTTGTAAACACCGGGACCCGGACCGTTTTTGGCGCCATCTCCGAGCGCCTTAGCGAACGCCGGGAGCAAACCAGTTTCGACAAGGGGGTCAAGTCTTTTACCTGGCTGATGATCCGGTTCATGGTGGTCATGGTCAGCGCGGTGTTTCTGATTGTCGGCTTTACGAAGGGAAACTGGATGGAAGCCCTTCTGTTCGGTCTGTCGGTAGCCGTGGGCCTCACCCCGGAGATGCTGCCGATGATCGTAACCGTCAACCTCGCCAAGGGGGCGCTTACGATGGGCAAAAAAAAGGTCATCGTCAAACGTTTGCCCTCTATTCAGAACTTCGGCGCCATAGACGTTCTTTGCACCGACAAAACGGGCACGCTCACCCAGGACAGGGTTATCCTCGAGCGCCATGTGGATATTACCGGCCATATCAGTGATGACGTTTTAAATTATGCGTACCTTAACAGCTACTATCAAACGGGACTTCGCAATCTGCTCGACAGAGCGGTAGTGGACCATTCCGACCTGGACCCGGTGGAAAGTTGCAGCCTTGTCGATGAACTGCCCTTTGATTTTCAACGGCGCCGAATGTCTGTGGTAGTCGATTATGAGGGCGATCACGTCCTGATTTGCAAGGGGGCGGTCGAAGAGATCTACACGTGCTGCAGCCAATATCAGATAGGCGATGAGGTATTTCCCCTGCTCGATATGATTCAAGACGACCTTTTCGAAGAGGTCGAACGACTAAACGGGGAAGGCTACCGGTGCCTTGGGATCGCCTACCGCGAGTTCCCGCGCACAAGAAGCACCTATAACGTGGCCGATGAAAGTGAGTTGATCCTTTTAGGCTACATTGCCTTTGTCGATCCTCCCAAGGAATCGGCGGGCGAGGCCATCGAACTGCTAAAGCGGGCCGGTGTCCAGGTAAAAGTTGTTACCGGCGACAATGGCCTTGTCACCAGAAAGGTCTGCCGGGACGTCGGCCTGGAAGTCAAACGGATGATATCGGGCGCGGAACTCTCCCGGCTTTGCGCCGAAGAGTACTCGAAGGCTGTCCTGGATTCGGATGTATTCGTAAAGGTCACCCCGGCCCAAAAGGAGCAGATTGTCCGGGAACTGCGCAGCCGAGGGCGCGTTGTGGGGTTCATGGGAGATGGAGTAAACGATGCGCCGGCCCTTAAGGCTGCCGATGTTGGCATATCGGTGGATTCGGCGGTCGATGTGGCCAAGGAGGCCGCAGATATCGTGCTGCTCGAAAAAAGCCTCCTGGTGCTCGAAGAAGGCATTATAGAGGGCAGGAAGGTCTTTGCAAATATCGTGAAATATATCCGAATGGGCGCCAGTTCAAATTTTGGCAACATGTTCAGCGTGGTCGGCGCGAGCTACCTCCTGCCCTTTTTGCCCATGCTTCCCGTGCAGGTGCTCGCCAATAATCTTCTCTACGACTGTTCCCAGACCGGAATCCCGACCGACAACGTCGATGAGGAACTCATCACCAAGCCGCTCAAGTGGAATATCAGTACGGTCAAACTGTTCATGGTGTTTATCGGACCGGTGAGTTCGCTATTCGATTATGCGACATTCGCTGTAATGTGGTTCTTTTTCCATTGCAGCGCTTATCTTGACCCCGCTACCGGAGCGGCCCAAAAGGTGGCCCTGGCAAGCCTCTTTCAATCGGGCTGGTTTGTCGAGTCTCTTTTGACCCAAACCCTCATCGTTCACATCATACGGACACGAAGGGTCCCCTTTTTCGGCAGCCATGCTTCCATGCACCTTACCGTTACCACCTTGATCATAATGTGTATCGGCGCCTGGCTGCCCTATTCGCCCTTTGCCAAGGATTTCGGATTGGTACCGCTGCCTGCGATTTTCTGGGCATGGATTGCCCTTTTCCTTCTTTCCTACTCCGTTTTGACCCACTTTATAAAAACCTGGTTTTTCCGCCGTTATGGAGGTGAGTGATGGACAGCTTGCTCGATGCTCTGCAGGAAGGCCGCCTGATAGAGCTTCCCGACAACAATAAAGACGATGCCCTGCAACTTCTCGCCCATATTATTGAGGCAATTCCCTCGCTTCCTACCGGTATCGATGTGGTGGGGCCGGTGATAGCCAAGGAGAGCTCGCGGATCTCTTCGGTCGGAAACGGCTGGGCGAGCCCGCACGTGCGGGTGCCGTTTGAAGAAGACCTCATCTGCGTCGTTGGATGGAGTCCCACAGGAATCGACTACGGGGCCCCCGATGGCAAGCCGGTGTCCATTATTACGCTCTATCTTGTGCCGGAAAACCAGCGCAGCCATTTTTTGCGGGAAGTATCGATGCTTGCAAAAGCTCTAAAGATTTATCCCGACTTTGAAAAGCTGGCAGCGGTCAAGGAGCTCAACGAGGTGCGCGATCACCTCCTGGATCTTATAAGCTCCAGCAGGGAAAACGCCGTTCCGGAGACTCGGGCGCGGATGATTCAGCTTCAGGCAAGGCAGAGCGCCGCGACGATTCCGGCCAACGACCTCGCAAACCTTGTCATTGAGCCCGTAACCATTATTTCGGGACCTGGACTCAAAACTGTCGTGCTCGCCCAGGAGCATCAACTCGTGGAATTTCTCGACACAGCTCCCAGGTTGGTGGAGCAGCTTTCTGCGGCGGGCTTTTTCCAACATGGGGGGTGGAGAATTCTAAAACGGGGCGAGACAGCCTACCAGGGCGAGCGCGTATCATATGATTGTCTGGCTATAAAGGTCGCCGGCAGCTCCAACTAGGCCTCCGTAATGGCAACCTTTGGTTTCTTTCCGGCGGCAAGGAGTCGTTGATCGAACGCCGGACGGCCACCACAGCACCCATGTCGTCGAAGGGGACTTGGCTCAATTGCCCCCCTTTTTTTCAAAGCTGACAATTACCCACACATGCGCCCACTTACCCGATCGCCCCCCTTTTTTGCAAAGGGGGGTTGGGGGGGATTTCAAGTCTTTTCGTACAGCACGGATAAAAATCGGGTGGAGCAATGCGCAACCCATCGGATTAATCATGAACGTAACTCGGTATGAGAAGGAATTGAGCCGGGGATCAAAGCCATTAGCCGGGGGTTGAGGCCGTGAGGCCGATACCCCCGGTTGCGTTCAAGATGATTCATTGGGAAGCGACAAATGTAGGTTGGGTTGAGTGAAACGAAACCCAACAAATTAATCTCGAACGTATTAACGGTGGTGTTTGCTAATTAATCGAAGGAGTTGCAGAAACAAGTTGATAATGTCTAGATAAATTTTTATCGTAAAATCCATGGCATTGCGCAACCCATTTGCAATTACGCCCTCCTTCCAAAGAAGTGTGTTAAAATCATAAACAAGGTAGAACGTAAATATAACAACTCGTAAACCGGGAAAAAAAACTTTCCCCCACTGCTAACTCTTTCCTGGAGCTGCTCGCCAAACACTCTAAAGGCAATCTCGAAAAGAGGGCGCCCGGGTGCAATGACATCGCTTACCGAGCAGATGATTGATTATGAAAGATAGCAATTCGCGCTCCCCTTCCACCGGTTGGGAGAAAAACCGGATATCCTGGCTAAGCCTTAAGCTTGTGCCAGGCCTTGGCAATAAGTCCATCCTGCGTCTTCTACAGCTCTTCGGCTCACCCGAAAATGTGGTTGCAGCAGATCTAAAAGACCTGTTAGAAGCAGGTACCCGTCGCGATGAACCCCTCCGGATGCTCGCCCAAAAGCGGTTCGTGCGGGACCCGGAAAAGGAGTGGCAATACCTTCGAAGCAAAAATTTCCACCTCCTGTGCCAGGGCGATGAGGACTATCCCGCAAATCTGGCCGAAATTTCCGATCCACCGGCGGTTTTATTCGTATCCGGTCCTCTCCTGGCTCGGGATCTCGTCTCGATTGCCGTGGTCGGCTCCCGGTACGCCTCACCGTCGGGAATTTTATTTGCCGAAAGGTTGAGCTCCGACCTTGCCTCATGCGGTGTCACTATTGTCAGCGGCTTTGCGCTCGGCATCGACTCTGCCGCCCACCGCGGAGCGCTACGAGTTAAGGGAAGAACTGTGGCCGTTTTGGGGTCCGGGCTCGATGTAAATTATCCGTCGATAAACGCTGACCTCAGGCGGGAGATTGGCCAGGACGGGGCGCTCGTAACCGAATCCATCCTCGGCGCGCCGCCCCTTTCCGGGAACTTCCCGGCGAGAAACCGTATCATCAGCGGCCTGTCGCTAGGCGTTGTGGTGGTGGAAGCCGCCGAAAGATCCGGCTCTCTTATCACTGCCCGACTAGCGCTCGAACAGGGGCGCGAGGTTTTCGCCGTCCCCGGGGTGGCCCGGAGCGCACGCAGCAAAGGCGCCCATCGCCTTATCCGACAGGGCGCAAAGCTGGTCGAAAGCGCCGAAGACGTGCTGGAAGAAATAAGACCTCTTTTGCGCCAATTTCCCTCCGGATCCCCTGCCCCCTCCGATAAAGGAAATGAGCTTAAAAGCCCGAACTCTTCCGAGCAAACAATTCTTCTAAAAATCCTGGATGGCGTTGTAAAACATATCGACGAAATCGCTGCGGAAGTAAATTTTTCCATCCAGAAAACGGCAGCTCTTTTGCTCGAACTCGAACTCAAGGGGCTCGTTTGCCAGTTGCCTGGAAAGTACTTTACCGCCCACCCCCAAACTTAAGTCTTCCTCACCCTGTCTTTCAAACGGTGCTTGGGGGCCGTTTCGGCCACATCCTGGCTGCTCCCGAACGAATTGTTAATCAATTCTATGTACCATCGGCCCCGTTTTGGGTATTCTTCGTCGGTAATTCCAGGAAGATAACCTGGACGAAAAGGCGCCGGTCCGGCGCCAAGATCCCGTTAGTGTTCGAACCAGCACGTAAAGGGCCTTGTTTCTCGAACACCGGGAAAGTATTTTATTTTCGGACTATAATGGGAGAAATTGCGGGTTGCCGGCTCTTGCTTCCCCGATTTTTCTGATTTCATAACCGGGGTTATTACATGTCAAAATCGCTTCTGATAGTAGAATCTCCAACCAAGGCCAGGACGCTTGAACGCTATCTGGGCAAGGACTTTATCGTCAAAGCCTCCGTGGGCCATATAAAGGACCTTCCCGGAAATAAACTGGGGGTCGCGCTCGATGGCGAATTCAAGCCGCAGTACGAGGTCTTGAGGGGAAAGAAAAAAATAATAGATGACTTAAAGAAGGCCGCCTCGAAGGCCGATACGATCTATCTGGGCCCTGACCCTGACAGGGAGGGAGAAGCCATCGCCTGGCATATCCTCGAAGAGATAGGCGCAACGGAAAAACCGGTCAAAAGGGTGCTTTTCTATGAGTTGACGCGCAAGGCGATCCTTGAGGCGCTCGATAAACCAAACGAGCTCGACCTGAAGCTCTATGAGGCCCAGCAGGCGCGCCGAATCCTCGACCGGCTCGTAGGGTATCTCATCTCCCCGCTTCTTTGGGAGAAGGTGCGGGCCGGCCTGAGCGCTGGAAGAGTCCAGTCGGTGGCCCTGAGGTTGATTTGCGAGCGCGAAGATGAAATCTACGCCTTCGAACAACAGGAGTACTGGACGATCGAGGCCCGGCTTGCGACTCTTCCCGATAACCCGGCGCTCGCACCCGATGGCCTGTCGCAAGCAGAGCCCGCGCCCGCCCGCCCGCCCGCCCTTTTTACGGCCCAGCTTCTGCGCTTTAAAAAGAAAAAATGCGAAATCGCCACCGGGGCCGAAGCCGAAAAACACGTCCGGGCCATTGAATCCTCTGCCTGGCAAGTTACCAAGGTCGAAAAAAAGCAGCGCCAAAAAAGCCCGGCCCCTCCCTTTATCACCAGCACCCTCCAGCAGGACGCCGCCCGCAGGTTTCACTTTTCGGCCAAACAGACGATGAGCGTCGCCCAAAGGCTCTACGAGGGGATCGAAATCGGAGAAGAAGGTGCTGTGGGCCTCATCACCTATATGCGAACCGATTCCACCCGGCTTTCTCAGGATTCGACACAGGCGGTAAGAGAGTTTATCGCCAACCGCTGGGGGGAAAAGTACCTGCCGGCAAAACCGGTTGCCTACAAAGCCCGGGACACGGCGCAGGGCGCCCACGAAGCCATTCGGCCAACCGATGTCGCCCGCACTCCGGAAATCATGGCAAAGTTTCTAAGCCGCGAGCAGGCCAACCTCTATTCCCTTATCTGGAAACGGTTTGTGGCCTGTCAGATGACCCCTGCCCTCATCAACCAGACAACCGTCGACATCTGCGCGGGTGACTACCTCTTCCGGGCGTCCGGCTCGGTAATCGTTTTCCCGGGCTTTTTAGCCCTCTATGAAGAGGGAAAGGATGAACCCGAGGAGGGGAAATCGGACGAAAGACTGCCCGATCTCAGTGAAAACCAGCCCCTCGACCTTCAAAAGATCGAGCCCAAACAGCACTTTACCCAGCCTCCGCCAAGGTTTACGGAAGCAACCCTCATAAAGACCCTCGAAGACCTGGGGATCGGCAGACCGAGCACCTACGCGACGATTATCTCAACGGTTCTCGATAGAGAATATGTTCTGCGCCTCAAACAACGGCTGATGCCAACCGAGCTGGGGATGATCATCAACCGGTTGGTTTCGGCGAATTTCCCCAACATAGTGGACGCGAAATTTACCGCCAACATGGAAAAGGACTTAGACGAGGTCGAACATGGCGGCCGTCTTTTCAGTAATCTCTTGGGGGATTTCTACGGCCCCTTTTCCAAGACCCTCGAAGACGCCCGCAAGGGCATGGCGAACTTTAAGGGCGCAGGCTGGCCAACGGAGCTCACATGCCCGCGCTGCTCCAAGCCCCTCGCCATCCGCCTTAGCCGGAGCAATGGCGCCTTTCTTGCCTGCAGCGGATACCCCGGGTGCTCCTTTACTTCCGATTACCAAAGGGATGAGAAGGGGCGCATTCAACCCGTTGAGGCCAAAGAACCCGAGGAAACCGGGGAGGTCTGTGAAAAATGCGGAAAACCCATGGCGCTAAAACGGGGGCGCTTTGGCGCCTTTTTGGCCTGCACCGGATATCCGGGGTGCCGAAACACCCGGCCGGCTTCAACCGGCATCCACTGCCCGCGCGAGGGATGCGGCGGAGAGCTTGTCGTTCGCACCGGCAAGCGCGGCCGCTTCTACGGGTGCAATAAATATCCCGAGTGCAAAATGCTCGTCCAGGGAGAGCCCGTTCAGGAAAGCTGTCCGCTCTGCAATGCGCCCGTTCTTTTTCGCAAGGGTTCAAAGACTGGAAGCTCAACGCTTTCGTGTATAAATCCCTCCTGCAAATTCAAAAAAAAGGAGGAACCCGATGAGGAACAGGAAAAAAATGGATAAATAAATGAACGAACCACTTGTCGCATCCATCCCGCTTATCGGAGGCCAGATCGCGTCCTTTGTTGCGGGCGCTATACTTGGCAGCTTTTACAATGTGGTCATTCACCGGTTACCATTAGGTCAGTCGATTGTGAGGCCGGGTTCCAGGTGTCCGAGCTGCGGCAACGCCCTGGCGGCCTATGACAACATTCCGCTGCTAAGCTTTCTTATCCTCGGGGGAAAGTGCCGCCACTGCGGCTCGGCGATCTCCAATAGGTATCCGCTCGTTGAGGCCATAAGCGCCATTTTGGCCCTCGTGCTGTTTCGCCGCTACGGCCTGCATCCTCAACTGCCCATTGAATTCATCTTTTGCTCGCTCCTTTTGATCATCACCATGATCGACCTCGACACCATGGAGATCCCAAACGTACTCTCGATCCCCGGTATCGCGCTGGGCTTTGGGTTTTCCTTTTTAACCCCGCGTCTTTCCTGGTCCGGGTCCCTTCTCGGAATAGCCCTGGGCGGAGGTGTGTTCTACCTCATCGCCGTCCTTTTTTACCTTGTGAGGCGCAAAGAGGGGCTGGGCGGGGGCGATATAAAGCTGCTCGCGATGATCGGGGCTTTCCTGGGGTGGAAGGGGGTGATATTTACGATCCTGGTGTCGTCGGTATCAGGCATAATTATTGCTATCCCTCTCATGTGGCGCTCGGGAAACGGCCTGGGTTCGGCTTTGCCCTTCGGCCCCTTTCTCGCTCTGGGGGCTGTCTCCTATGTCTTCTGGGGCCAACTTTTTTTCCACTGGTACTTTTCCACGTTGCTTGGGATGTAGCAAATAAATGACGCGCAACTGCTTTTTTGTCGCCGAAATTGCACAAAAGACCGGGGACTTCGAGCTTCCCCGGGACCTGTCGCGTCAACTCGAATCGGTGCTGCGGGCAAAACCGGGGGACTCCATTGAGCTACTCGACGGCCACGGGTCGGCCTGGGAGTGCCAGGTCACCGCTATCCGGCGAGGGATCGTCACTGTCTCGGTTCTTGGCAAGGTGGACCGGCCGGCTTGTGAACCGGTGCTGCCTCTTACACTTGCCGTGGGGATCGCCCGCCCGGACACCATGGACCTTATCGTGCGGCAGGCGACCGAAATGGGTGTGTCGCGCCTTGCCCTCTTTCGGGCGGTTAGAAGCCAGTACGGCCTCTCGGGCGACCTCGCGGAAAAAAAAAGGGAACGCTGGTTACGGATTGCTTGCGAGGCCGTATGCCAGTGCGGCCGCAGGGTACCCCCGCAAATCTTTTTCTTCGAGGATTTGGCCGATTTTCTGACTTCGCTTGACGAGGACCAAAGGGGGGGCGCTCTCAAGATATTTGCCCTGGAGCGTGAACCCGGCGCCGGACTAAGAAGTCTTGCCGAGCGAAATGACGGCTCGACCATTTTGCGGATTGTGGCCGCTCTTGGCCCCGAGGGTGGCTGGGACAAGTCGGAGAGCTCGGCCCTTACCCTCGCGGGGTTTTTGCCGGTTAGCCTGGGGCCAAGGACCTTGCGCATGGAAACGGCTGCCGTGGCCCTTATTTCCTTTCTCCAACTGCTTTGGGGCGATATGGGGGAAGGGCTGTCCAGACCCTGATGTGAACCCGATCCGGGTCCGAAAAATCTGTATCGATGGGGAGAACGCTCATGAAATGCGCTAAGTGCGGCTATATCAGTTTCGATCACCTGTCCGAATGCAAAAAATGTCAAACGAGTTTGGCTGCAGTACGTGAAGAGCTGGGGTTTTCGGCCGTAAAGCCCTTGGCGCCCTCTCTTCTGGCCTCGCTTCTTCGCGACTACCACACCCAGGGGCAGCAAAATAGGCCGGAAACCGCTCCCCCCCCCGATCCGTTCAGTTTCCAGGAACAAACGGGCTCCGCCCAACCCGATGCTACCGGGGAAAGCGAAGAAGACTTCAGCCTGCTCGACCTCTCCGATGCGGAACTCGAACGGCTGATCGAGCGGGACCAATCCCCCGAAATTTCCATGCCGGCTGAAGCCGACACAGCGCTCCGAGACGAGTTGACTCTAAATTTTGACGATTTTGACGAACCGGTGAACGAAACGAAGCCCTCCGATGGGCTCGAATTGCTCGCCCACTCGCGCACGGCCCCCGGCTGGTCCGAAAATGATCCCCCCCTTACCCTTGAATTCGAGCACGCCCCGGACCAACGCCCCGAGGCTTCCTCCGACGATTTTGTGATCGACCTTTCCGAAAGCGATCTCGACGCGCTCCTAAAGCGGCTGGAAGACAACTCCGAGGGGGAAACCTGAAACACCGCCGACATTTGGCGCGAAGACAGCGTCCTTCGAATTTAAGTTGACACGCAGCCGCGCTTAGGCTAGGATCGCTTGCTTGTGGCGAGGTAGCTCAGTCGGTAGAGCAGTGGACTGAAAATCCTCGTGTCGAGAGTTCGATTCTCCCCCTCGCCACCACCGAATTCAAGGGGTTACGGTCTCGCCGCCGTAGCCCCTTTCTTTTTCCGTGTGAGAATCCATGTGAGAATTTTGCGTTACCCGCTCATAAATAGCGATGGCCGACTTTTCTGCTTCGCTAATGTTGTGTAAGTACATCTCCGTTGTTTTCCTGTTTCCGTAAATAAACCTTTTAGGGATTGCGCCGGATTTTGAGACTGATTTGGTCGCGACGATTGAGCAAAACCGCAGGCGTAGCAGAGCTGCGTCGAGACAACGCTGCCTCATCGGCTATCCTGGACCGCCTGCTCCACAGGGGCCATCTTCTCAAGTCCGAAGGCAAGAGCTATCGTCTAAAGGAGGCCTCTATAAGGTTGACAGAAAACAGACAGAAATCTCAGGATGAAAAAGGAATTAGAATGGACCTCTGAACAGGTTATGGGTTGGCACTCAATCTGAGAATTTAGAGTGGGGGCCAAATCGATGAGACTTATGTGGTGCTAATGCAGGACTGATGCGGATCGAGCATGATACTGAGGGGACGTTAATTCTCAGATTGAGTGAAAATGGGAATTCAC
>JARLHO010000089.1 GCA_031292215.1 Syntrophobacteraceae bacterium
CACCGATTCACCGATTCACCGATTCACCGATTCACCGATTCACCGATTCACCGATTCACCGATTCACCGATTCACCGATTCACCGATTCACCGATTCACCGATCTACCGATCTACCGATCTACCGATCTACCCGCTCTGAGTTTGGCGAGCGCGTTGTGGGCGGCGCTTACCAGGGGGTGAACGACGGGTGAGGCCGAAAGGAGCGGGTGGGTGGCGATTTGCATCATGTCCAGGTCTCGAACATTTAGTTTCATCTGAATGCCGATGGAAACGGCGTTTATCAACTCGCCAACGGAGGGACCCCCCGAAATCTGTCCCCCGAGCAAGGCGCCGGCGCGATCGGCAAAGACCAGTTTCATCTTCATGAGCGAGGCGCCCGGCAAGGTTCCGGGGTGTCGGTCGGGGGCTGTCGCCTCACCTGTCACGATTCGAAATCCTTCCATTTCGCAGGTGCGGCAAGTCATTCCCGCGCTCGCAAAACAGACACTGCCGATCTTTGTGGAGAAAGCGGAAACGGTTCCCTGGATCTGGCGAAGGACCCGGATCCCGAAGATATTGGTCCCGGCGATTCTCGCCTCTGCCGCTGCGGTTGAGGCAAGCCACACCGGCACCTCTTCGCGGGTGAAAAAATCCCGTTTGACCGCGCAATCGCCTACGGCGAAGACGTTTTTTACACTCGTTCTCATATAGGAGTTCACCCAGATGGAACCCCTTGGGCTAAGTGTCAGTCCCGCCTTTTGCGCCAGTTCCGTGTTGGGCCTTCCTCCAACTCCCACGATAACAATATCGGCAGGAAGCGACGACCCATCGTCTAAGACCACGGCCGTAACCTCCTCTTTTCCCTCGATCGATACCGCTCGTCTGCCCGTATGCACCTTGACCCCGGATTGGGCCAGTTGTGCCGCGACTGCGTCGCAGTACTCGTCGTCGAAGGCTAGATTGAGAAGTTTTGGCATCATCTCCACGATGTGCACCCGGGTCTCGGGGTTTTTTGCCAACTCATCGGCAAATTCCGCCCCGATGAATCCTCCCCCGAGGATCACCGCTTCTTTTGCCCCTTTGGCCTTTTCTCTTAGAGCGCTCATGGTCGAAAGGCTCTTGGCTATGGCAAAAACCCCGGGTTTGCGAATTCCTTCTACGGGCGGCAGGGCGGAGTTGCTGCCCGTCGCAAGCACCAGTCGATCGTAGTAGAGCTCCCGGCCGGATCCCAAAGTGAGCTTGTCTGCCGCCGTATCCAACGCGACGGCCTTATCCACGATGATCTGTATGCCGGAGTCGGACAGAGGCTTATTGCCCACGACGTTCTGCGCGGGATCCGACATGGTGTTGATCATATAGGGAATGGCGCACGGGATCACGCCGTCTCCAATCTCCTTTACGACGCATACCGATTTTTCAGGATAGACGCTCTTTGCGGTAAGGGCCGTGGTCATCCCTGCCGGTCCGCCGCCAACGACAATAACATCATATCTCATTAAAAATCCTCCTCGAACGTTAGATAAAAACCAGGGCTAAAAGAAAGTTGCGACCGTGCGAGAAACCCGCAGCAGGTCTTCGGGTACCGTCTTTTTTAAATGTGCAATATGTATTCCTGCCCGATTTGAACCGGCTTGGCCACATTGTGGGAGTCTTTTGGTTTCCACTGCGGGGAATAAATGGGGCGCTTTGTTCCCCCCCCCGTCGCTAAACTGGCGGAAAAAGGGAGGGGAAAAGCGGAGTTGGCTCTTTCTTTGGCGGCCGGGCAGGTTTTCCTGCGGAGGCCAATTGCCGCGCGATGGGAAGTTTGTCCGGGTTTTTCGCCGGGATGTAAGATTTTACATTTTCGTAGCCGGGGGCCTTACTCGCCGACCTCAACTCCCGGGTTCGACCCTTCGGCCCTTGGCGATTGGTTCCTTTCGACCATGACCATTGGCTCGATTGCCGCCTCGCGTCTTCTAAGGACGCTGTGTTTGATGCCGTAGGTAAAATAGATAATCATCCCGATCGCCAGCCAGACAACCAACCGGATCCAGGTGTCGATGGAAAGGCCAATCGCCAGGTAGAGGCAAAACGAAATCCCCAGAAGCGGTACCGCGGGCACCCAAGGGGTTTTAAACGACCTGGGAATGTCGGGCATCTTGTAGCGTAACACCAAAACCGAAGTGCAAACGACAATGAAGGCGGCAAGGGTTCCAATCGAGACCAGTTCGCCAAGAACCGACATCGGCACCACGGCGCTGGTGAGCGCCACCGCCGCACCCGTTGCCATTGTGGTCATAAATGGCGTGCCGTACTTGGGGTGGACCTTGGAGAAAGCCGGGGGCAGAAGACCGTCTCGGGACATGGTGAAAAAAATCCGCGGTTGACCGAGCAGGAAGACAAGGATCACCGAAGTCAGCCCGGCGATGGCGCCAAGTTTTACAACTATTGCCAGCCACCGGATCCCCATTATGTCGATGGCTACAGCGATCGGGTCAGGCACGTTGAGTCTGTGGTAGGAGGCAACGCCGGTTATAACGAGGGCGACAAGAATATAGAGGATGGTGCAGATGACTAAAGACCCAAGGATACCGATAGGCATGTCGCGCTTCGGATTGATCGTTTCCTGGGCGGCGGTCGATACCGCGTCGAATCCAATATAGGCGAAAAAAATCACCCCCGCTGCCCGGGCCACCCCGGACCAGCCGAAGTGGCCGAATTGACCTGTGTTGGGCGGGATAATGGGAAACCAGTTGGCGGTCTTTACGTAGGTAAAGCCAATGGCTATGACCAAAATCAGGATCGAGACCTTTATGATGACGATGATTGCATTAAATGTCGCCGATTCCCTGATCCCTCTTATCAGAAGAGCGGTGATGGCCAAAACCACCAGGGCGGCAGGCAGGTTGAAAAGGGCCGATGTCTGATGGAGGCTCTGCAGTGAAATTCCGGCCTGCCCCAAATCCTTGGCATAATTTGAAAGGGCGTACCACCCCTGCGGCACGGCAAGGTGGAGCCGATCGAGGAGGGCTCGGGGCAGATATACCATGGGGGTCCCGGGGGATGCCATGAGTTGGGGCGGGACATTTATTCCCATGTTGCGCAAAAGGCTTGTCGCGTATCCCGACCATCCCACGGCCACGGTCGCTCCGCAAAGGCCGTATTCGAGGATCAAATCCCAGCCTATGAACCAGGCCGCGAGCTCCCCCATGGTTGCGTAGGAGTAGGTGTACGCGCTTCCGGCGATCGGGATCATGGAGGCGAACTCTGCATAGCAAAGTCCTGCGAAGGCGCAGGCGATCCCCGCCAGGATAAAGGATATGACGATGCCCGGTCCCGCATACATGGCCGCCGCCTGTCCGGTGAGAACGAATATGCCGGCTCCGATGATACCCCCGACACCAATGGCCACAAGGTTTACGGGGCCAAGGGTTCTTTTGAAGCCAACGTCTGCCTCCGCCTCGGTCGTGAGATCTTTTAGACTTTTTTTCCTGAAAAGTGCTCCCGTATCCATCGTGTCTTTCCTCGCTCCTTCCCGTCTTGGAAATCCAACCCGGCCAATAGCCGGCCCGGCCACTCCGTTGCATGTCCACCAAATCGTTTAAAATGCGCGACGTTCGCCGGGGGGACCGGCCTTTGCGGGCAGCCGGACGATCTTTGCCCCCTTTTGCAGAGCGTTTTCCCGGTGCTCTCGACTCATGCCGTAGACTCCAAGGGGGGTTGCCCCCGGCAATCATACGATACTCCAGGCAAAGGGGGCAAGAGCGCGTATTGGGCGCGAGTACATTTCGAGACCTTCCCCCCCCGGGGGGATCGGTTCCTGGCGTTCCCTGCAAGGGCTTTGTATTGCCGTAGGTTTTTACTGCTTGCAAAATGACATTTTTGGCCTTATAGGCTTTTTGTCGATCAATATAAACTCGCAAATCCGGCAGGGGCAGCGGATTGCGAAAAAAAAGGGGCTTGGAACACGGTATGAATCTTTTCAAAAATGTCGGCGCCACGGCTAAATCGTCCGGGGGGGAAGAGGCGCGCGGGATCGTTGGCGGTGATGGCGGCCGGGAATCGGTAATTTCTCCCGAGTCGCAAAGAGTGCTTGAAGAACGGGGTTTTCCCCGCTCCAAGTCTCCGGCGATTATCCGCAGTTCCTGGATTCCGCAGATAGAGGAAACGATCCGCAGATCGTGCGAATATTTCTTCAGAGTTCAGCACCCCGATGGGTATTGGTGGTCGGAACTCGAATCAAACGTCACCATTACCGCCGAATACGTTATGCTCACCCGCCTGTTGGGTATTTCCATCGAGGGGAAAAAAGAGAGTATAGTCAGATATTTTCTAAACCGCCAGGATGAAAACGGGGCCTGGGGCCTCTATTTTGGCGATGGCTCAGATCTTAGCACGACCATCGAGGCCTATTTCGCCATGAAGCTCCTGGGGCAGGAGCCGTCCTGCGAACCCATGGCCAGAGCAAGGGCCTATATTCTGAAACACGGAGGGCTCGAAGCCTCGCGCGTTTTTACAAAGATCTGGCTCGCACAGTTTGGCCAGTATGAATGGAAAAAAATTCCCTCGATGCCCGTAGAACTCGTGCTGCTTCCGCCCGAGTTCTATTTCAACATCTATGAGTTCTCCAGTTGGGCCAGGGGCACCGTTGTTCCGCTTTCCATAGTGCTCTGCGTACGGCCCCAATGCAAGCTCCCCGAATCCTTTTCCATACAAGAGCTTTGCACGGGGCACGGCATAAGGCTTGACAGCCGGATAAACAAACTCTTTTTCGTCCTCGACCGCCTTGCCAAAAGGCTCGAGAAAAGACCGATAAGAAAGCTCAGGCGCAAGGCCATCCAAGCCGCTAAAAACTGGATCCTCGATCACCAGGAAGAAAGTGGGGACTGGGGCGGCATCCAGCCTCCAATGGTCTACTCGATGCTCGCCCTCCACTACCTCGGGTTTCCCCTGTCACACGAGGTCATGAAAAAGGGGCTAAAAGCGATCGAGGATTTTTGCATCGAGGACGAGGAGGGGTTCCGGATGCAGTCCTGCATCTCCCCGGTCTGGGACACGGCGCTAACGGTCATGGCGCTAACCGATGCGGGGGTTGAAACGGAGCTCCCGGCCCTGGAAAAATCGGCCCGATGGCTCGTCGATCAACAGATAGTGACCGGCGGCGACTGGCAGTTTAAAAATAGCTGTCGTCCCGGTGGCTGGGCCTTCGAGTTTTGCAACTCCCGCTACCCCGATGTCGACGATTCGGCAGTGGTCTTGAATGTGTTAAACCGCTTCGACCCCCAAAGAGTTAGGGGACTTGAGCCGTGCAAGTCCAAAGGGATGGAGTGGCTTGTTTCCATGCAAAGTTCGACCGGCGGCTGGGCGGCCTTTGACAGGGATAACGACATGGACATTCTAAACCGCATCCCTTTTGCGGACACCGAGGCGATGGTCGATCCTCCGACAGCCGATGTGACCGGTAGAGTACTGGAGGTGATGGGCTGCTGGGGATACGAGCCGGGTCACCGCGCGGTAAGTCGCGGAATCGCCTTTCTAAAGCGTATCCAGGAAAAGGACGGCAGTTGGTGGGGGCGCTGGGGCGTAAACCATATATACGGCACCTGGTCGGTTTTACGGGGCCTCATCTCCATGGGCGAAGACCCGAGATCGCCCGTTGTAAGGGCTGCGGTGCACTGGCTAAAAGACCACCAAAACCCTGACGGAGGCTGGGGGGAGACGTGCGATTCCTATAAGCAGCCCGAGCTTTGCGGCCAGGGCCCAACCACTGCCTCGCAGACCGCCTGGGCGGTAATGGGGCTTCTTGCCGGGGGGGAAGAGCGATCGCCGGAAGTAAGCAAGGGCATCCAGTATCTTCTGCGAAACCAAAAGCCCGACGGTTCCTGGGATGAGGACTATTTCACCGGGACCGGATTTCCGGGCCACTTCTACATCCGGTACCACAATTACCGAAACTGCTTTCCACTTATGGCCCTGGGGCAGTACAGGATGAAATTGCGAGGTTAACAGGAGTGAGCAGTGAAGAGCTTTTTCTGTCCACTGTTTCAAAAATGCCATCGCCACCGCATGCCCGCCCCGCCCGTGGGCGCGACCTTCCATCCGTTTAAGTGCAGATCGACCCTGGCCTGCTCCACTATCCGTGGTGTGTCGGGGTCGTACTGCGGGCTCGCCACGATAGGCTCCGGACCGGAATAGGTAAGAGGTCCCACAGGTCCAAACAGGGACTGTCCCGGAAAATACAGCGGACAGGCCGCCAGAATGGCTGTGCTAATCACCAGCAAACGGGCATATTTTAAACTCATTGTCGCTACCTCTCGCGTGGGTTCGTCACGATAAATCGGGGATTTTCCACGGGCGCGCAATTGGTTTTTCAACCAATCCATCTTTCCCTCAATGTAAGAGTGCGCAAGCCAAAAAGAAATAGTGCGGGGAGTCGGCGTTCAAGGGCGCATGTTGCACGGTTTTAGCCGATATCGCGAGGCGTTCGGCCCGGGGAGCGAGGCTGCTCCCTGGCCGGCAGGCACGCTCGGGTGATTACACTTCCGGCGTGAATTTGGATAAATCGTATATGCCCAGCTTTTTTTCCATGGCGGCTACCGATTCCACGATGGTTTCAAACCCGTGTTTCCCCCAAAGCTCCCGTTGCCTGCCGGCGAACTTTTCGGCCAAATCTTTGCATTCCCGAGGCGAGGCGACGGAGTGAAAGGCGCTAAATACCACGGTGTCTTCCCGTGCGGCGTGAGGCCGATACATGCGGGAAAACTGCTCCAAGGCCACAAGCAGGCTTTGCTTCCTATGCGGGATTCCCTCCTGGGTCATTTTCATCTCCCGGGTTTCTTTGCCAAGCAGATGAGTGATAAGGGGAGTTCCGCCGTATATCTGCTCGACGGCTGCCGGCGACTTTTGCTCTGCCCGCTCCGCCTTGTGTTCTGCGGGCATGACCGTCGCCCGCTTGGATAATCTCAAAATGGAGTCTGTAAGGCGCCGTCCGGCCGCGTGCTGGGCATTCAAAACGGTGAGTAGCTCGCTTAGGTTTGCGCCCTTTTGAAGACGCGGGAAAATATCTTCTTCTTCGAGCTTTTCATGGTAATCATGGACAAAGCTCCGGGTTATGCGCGCGGAGTCTTCGATGATTTCAAGGGGTAGTTCTCTATTGTCCCTGATCTGATTGGCCGTCTCATCGTATATTAGCAGGAGGCGGCGCAGCACGCCGTGCTCCCTCATTAGATCTTCGACGGGGTCTCGCCCGGCATCTTGTTGCTCGGCGGCTCGTAGCGCGGATGGAATTGCAGCCAGTCCCGCGGCGATGCCGCCGGTAAGACACAAAAAACGGCGTCGAGACGAGAGTTTTCCTGTGTCCATGGATAGTTTTCCTCCTTAGAAGATTGATTGCGAAAAGCCGCAATTTTTGTCGGCCGCAGGCCGTTTGGAAAATGCGGCGCCGGATGGCTAGGCGTCAACCGGGGTACCGGTCTCATTATGCAGGGTTATGCCCTCTTGGGCAAGCGGCAAGCTTCCTGGCTCAGGGTGATTCTGTCCTGAGATAAAACAATAATAATATCGACATGATATCCAATTATCTGGTCAAAAGCTTTTCTCCCGTGTATATAAAGGACATCCAAGACATTTCACGGGGAGGGGGAATCCACTTTGGACCTGAGGG
>JARLHO010000090.1 GCA_031292215.1 Syntrophobacteraceae bacterium
AAGTGGATGGAATGCAGGTTCTTGGCAATTTTTCTGATTTTTTTTTATGACCCTGTTCTGCTTTGGTCGCTTTGGGCCGAGCGCTATATCGAATATCCAGGGAAATCATCTGCCCTTTGACGCCCAACGGGAATTGCTGTGCGCTGTAAAGATTTTGCGGATAGTGTGACATTGGTGAACGCCGCGGAGTTGAACGGGGCAGGGCGATCGCTGAAAATCGTGCTTTCATGTCAACTATAATCAAGAAATTTTATTATCGTTAAACAATTCGCGAATATCTTGCTACGTGAGGTAAATACATCCACTTTGGCGCTTTTGAAGTGGCGTGCTCCCAGGCGCTGGTGCGCCGGCCTCTTCGAGGTTTGCGGGCCGCATCGGTGTAACCGAGTTGGCGGAGCTGTGTGGCTACCGGGCCATGAAAGGCGGCGCCGCCGAAGTGGATAAGGGTGACTTTCTTTTTACCCAAATCGTATGGCATGGTTGATTTGCACCTAACGGATGGACAGGAGAAGAGCATGAATTGCAGACGCGTTTTATTTGGTAAGATTGACACCGGGGGGCGGCGTGGGGGGATCGGTGTATTCCTGGTTGCGTGCGTTCTTTCCTGGTCGCTTTTTACCTGCGTGGCGAGCGCGGCGCCTGCGCCAGGCCCGACAGCACAAAACGACATCATCGCCGCCGCCAAGGCCGCCTATGTCTCGGGGCAGAGCCTGGATGCGGTCATAGCGCAGGCTCTGAAATCCGCTGCCGCAGCCGGTGTTTATGTCCCGGACATGGCGCCGGCTCTGGCCGAGACGCTCATGGAGACCGGGATCGCGCAAAAGCAAGACGGAGCGGCCCTTGCCTGTCAAATTTCTACGGCCATGTATGCGGCATTGGCTGCCCGGGGATCAGACAACGCCACGATTTTCAGAACCATGGCGCAGACGGTGGAAGGTATCCGGGCGGCGGCTGACCGGAATAAGCTCGATGCGGTGGCAATGCAGGCCTCGATTAACGCGTGCCTGGCCTCGGTAGGTGGAGATCTTTCAACGCAGTTGGCGCAGGTGGTCAATCAGGCCTACAGCCAGACGCACGCTGAAACCTATACCGCGCCGGGAACAAACGGCGGGGCTGGGCTAAACGGTGGAGGAAGTCCGCCCTCGGCGCCAGGGGCTAATGGCATTGGAGCTTCGGGGGGAGCCTTTAGCCTCAGCGCGAGCCCCAGTGGTGGACCTTAGAGCGGGGTGGCGATTGGCGGGCGGACCCGGGGGTGATAGGGCAAAACTTGACACGGATGGACACGGTTGGACACGGGTGCATATAGGATGAAGCCCTGGGGGGGGCGGAAATTATGGATAGGGGAAAATGGCGGGGCGGGTTATTGCGGCGGAGCATCTTTTTGATATTGGTCGGGGCGATAATCTATTCCGGCGAAATGGTGAGCCCCTGCCGGTCGATGGCCGATGCGGAATGGCGCTTCACCCCATCGCTAAATATCTCGGGGCTGTACTACGATAACTATTATTCGAGCCTGACGAACAAGACCAGCACTTGGTCAGCCCAGTATGCTCCAGGGTTCGCCCTGGATGCTCTTACCGGCCGGAGCCGTCTCACCATGAGCTATACGGCCAACTACAACCAGTATTTCGGGACGCGAAAGGCCACCGGCGCTACTCCTTCACTCGATCTGTCTACCCAGGACTACCTGGGACATAACCTCAACCTGTATGGCGCGACGAAGTTTGCGACGCGCATTACGGCAGGACTCCAGGAACAATTCGTCCAGACCCGCGAGCCGGGAATTACCGATAACCTGAGCAACCTGGTGACACGCGAAGAATACTGGATGAACACGGTAGCCCCCTTTGTCACCTACGATCTAGGCGATAGAGGAGCACTAAGCGCTCAGTACCGTAACGAACAGATCATGTGGTCCAATACGCAAAACGAGCCCAATTCGACGGAAAATCGCGGAATACTCACAGCCACCTATAACCTGGACAACAGGAATCACGTGGACCTCCAGGGGCAGTACTGGCACAGGGATTTTAGCGCCTCCAATTTGCTGGTGCTCGAGGTCCCTTACGACAACTATCAAAGCAGCCTCATCTACCGGCGCGAAATGAATTCGTGGTTGTCGGGGCAGGCCGGGGCCGGCTACGAGTGGCGCTATTTCGATAACTCGACCGTTCCAAACGTTGGTTCGCCGGTCTTTCACCTCGGAGTCACCGGGAAAACGGACCGCTCGAGTCTTAACTTTGCGTTCGATTACGGCCTTGTCGACTACACCATTGCAAACCAGTATTTCAGGGCATACAAGGTGGGCCTAACGGGGGAGCACCATTTCGGGGAAAGGCTCCGCGCCTACATGGGCGGCTACTACCAGATCAGCGACTATACCAACGACTTTGGCCGAAACGACAATACCTATTATCTCAATGCCGGCGTGGGGTATTCTTTCTGCCATAAATTGCTCGAAGTGAGCCTGGAATACGACAGGACCAATAACGACTCCAATTTTCCCATCAATAATTATGCCGACAATGTGTTCATGCTGCGTTTAACGGCAAGCTACGGTTTGCCGAGGAAGTAATAACCCCGGGCGACGGGACCATCCCGTCACTCGGCTGGGCCCGCCGGACATGAGCCTGAGCCGACGCTTCCCAATTGCAAACCACAACCGCAAGCCTTCAGGGTGTTACGTGAATTTTAAGAAAAAGATTACCCTCGTCTTTTGTGTTCTGGCGGCAGTTTTGTGGATCGCTAACAGTGCGGCCGCCGACAGCGGCTACACCCTGGGCGTGAACGACATCCTCACCATCAAGATTTTCGCCGGGGGAAAGACGCAGGATTCCTTCGATGTCACGGTGTCTTCGAAGGGGACCATCAACTGTCCTTTCCTCGGAGAGGTAAAGGCCGCCGGGCTGACAATCCCGCAGCTAACCGACGAGATGACGGCGCCGCTTGCCCGCGATTACTTCGTAAATCCGCAGGTGATGATCGCCATAAAGGATTACAAAAGCAAGAAGGTCTATGTAACCGGAAATGTCAGCAAGCCGGGCCTCTACACCCTGGAGGGGCCGACGACTCTTCTCGAACTGATTGGCAACGCCGGCGGGATCGGGGCGGCCGGGGGCAAAGGAGGGGAGCGAAGCGACTTTGCCTTTGTCATCCGGGGGTCCCTGGGCGAGATGAAAAGCGACCAGGATATAACGAAGTTGATCGAGCGCAAGAAAGCCATAAAGGTCAATCTGCACGAACTCCTCGACCAGGGCAGGACAGACCAGAACATCATGGTCCAGGCAAACGACATAGTTTACATCCAGCCTTCAAGCTCCGCCAATGTCAACCTGTACAAGATCTCCGTCCTGGGGAAAGTTAAAAGCCCCGGCGTCTTCGACTTCCAGGAAGGGCTGACCGCGCTTGACGCAATATCGTTGGCCGGCGGTTTTTCAGAGTACGCCGCCCCCAACCGCACTGTGATCACCCGACGCGATTCCTCGGAAAAGATCACGATAAATCTTAGCAAGGTGCAAAAGGGCCAGGAAAAAGATATCGTGTTAAAACCGGGCGATCGCATCTACGTCCCGGAATCGTGGTTCTAAGGGTTGCGTTCCGTAAATATATCGATACGCGTAATCAATCGTTGGGCAAGATAGTGCCTTGCCCACCCTACATTTTGCACCAGGGTCCACTTCGTCAACCCGTCACCCCAAGGTTTTTTTATGTTGCCACAAAATATTCAGCCTCATTTGACCGACTACTACTACCGCATCCGCCGAAGGGGCTGGGTCGTAGTGTCCGCTCTTTTCCTCACGGTGCTGATTACCGCCCTGCACGTTTTTACGACCAAACCGGTCTACGAGGCGACCGCCGGGCTGATCGTAGACGCGGAAACGACCCGTTCGCCTTTGACCGGGGAGCAACTGCAGACCGGTGACCTCATGAGCGAGGATCTCACTTTCCGCACGCACTTGAAATTGATCACCTCCAAACCGGTCCTGGAAAAAGTGTTGGCCGAACTGGGCCCCCAGCCCAAAGGGCCCCGGAAGTTTAAGACGACCTTTTTGTCGAACCTGGAAGCCATCTTTGGAAAAAGCAAGGCGGTTCCCGGTCCGGAGGGCCAGTTGCTGCAAAGAGTGAACGGACTGGCGGGAAAGATCAAGGTCGACAGGGTGATGGGCACCCGTTTGCTGTCTATCCACGTGCAGGATACCAACCCGAAGATGGCCGAAACGATAGCCAATTCCGTCGCCAACAACTACATTCTCTACGACACCGGGACGCGGCTCGACAGCTCCCGCAGGGTACTCGACTGGCTATCCAAAGAACTCTATGAAATGAAAAAGAAGGTGGAAACCGCCCAGATGGCGTTTCTCGCCTACAAGACAAAGGAGAACCTGATCTCCATCAAGGGCAACCAGAGCTTCAACCTGAGTAAAATTCAGGGGATGAATACCGACTTGATCAAAACAAAGAGCGATCGCATGGCGGCCGATGCCAACATCGTCGAGCTGAAAAAATTCATCGGCAGAGGCAATCTAAACGCTGTCCCAACTTTTCTAAACGACCCGATCCTTTCCGCCCTCAACTCTCAACTGGTGGAAGCCGAAGTCGATTACCAGAAGCTTTCCGGCATTTATAAGCAGAAGCACCCTGAAATTGTCAAGATCACTTCCAAAATCGGTGAACTCAAAACCGAGATACGCGATCAGTTGCAAAAAGCCCTGACCAATGCGGAAGCCGCCCGCTCCGTGCTCATCGCCAGGGAGGGCTCACTGCAGCAGGCCATCGCAGGCATTGAAAAAGACGCCCAGAACACCAACAAGAAAGCAGTCGGGTATTCGATCCTCGAACGCGATGTTGACACAAACACGCAACTCTACAATACGCTGCTCGCGAAGATCAAACAGTCCAACATAACCGACCAGATCATGAAATCGAACCTGCGCCTCGCCCTGCCGGCGACGCTTCCCTTGGTTGCGGTGCGGCCGAAGAAAGCGAGCGCCATGACGATGGCCGTCTTTTTGGGTCTTGCCATCGGCATCGGCCTGGCCTTCTTCCTGGAATACATGGATCAAACCGTCTACAGCAACGAAGCTGTAACCGAGGCGCTCCAGATCCCCGTCCTCGCGGAAATTCCGCTGGAAGGCCCCGACCCCGCAAAAAAGGAAGAGCCGGGAAAAGGCCGTCCCCCCGTTCCCACAGTGCTGGAAGCGCCCTTTGCCGGCCACTTCTCGGAATCCTTCAGGCAGCTTGCCACCAACTTGCGGTTTTCGGAACTTAACCGCACCCGCGGGGTATACCTGATTACGAGCTGCAACCCGAAGGAAGGCAAGACGACTCTTACCTATAACCTCGGCTTGACCATGGCCCAGATAGGCATGAAGACCCTGGTAATAGATGCCGATCTTCGGATTCCAAGCATCGGGAAAGTCGTTAAACTTAGCAAGGATCGGCCGGGCCTCACCGAAATACTGGCCAATTCGTTTAGCACCAAAATCACCGAAGGCGAACTCGGCGACCTCACCGTGGGAGATATTCACAAGCTGATCGAAATGCAGGAAAGAACCGGCGCCCTCTATTATCAAAACGAAAAAAACAGTTTCGCCGTAAGCTTCGTAAAAGGCCGTCTCGTCGACGTGGACTGGTCCACCCGGCCCGAAGATAAAAAGCTCGGAGGGCTGCTCGTCCGGTCCGGCAAAATAACCGGAGATCAACTGGAGATAGCTCTTGCCAGCCGGCAGGCCTCGACCGAAAGATTGGGGCAGGTGCTGCTTCACCTCGGCTTTATCGGCGTGGACGAACTGGCCGGCCCGCTCAGATTGCACATCCAGGAAAATATCGATGAGCTCAATCGATGCGGCCACGCGCAGTATCGTTTCGAAGAAAGACTTCCGTCGAGTTCTCCTTTCCAGGACTCGAAGGAAGCGGCGCTTATAGAAGCGATCGGCATTATCGACAACGACACGTTCCATTTGACCCCGTTTCTCATGGCCCAGATCGAGCAATGCCTCCACCATGTGCCCGAACAAAATATGTGGGTGCTAACGAGCGGAAAGACCCCGCCCAACCCGCCCGAGCTTCTGGCAAGCAACCGCATGCGCGTCCTCGTCGAATTGCTGCGCCGGCGGTTCGACACCATAATCATCGATTCGCCCCCGGTCGCAACGGTAAACGATGCCGCGGTGCTCGCCTCGCTTTGCGACGGATTGATCATGCTGGTAAAGGCCGGCAGCACCGACCTGGTCGAACTGGAGCGCGCCAAGCAAAAGCTCGACAGCGTCCAGGCCCCCGTGATCGGCCTGGTCCTCAACATGCTCGACTTCAAGAAGGACCCCTACTATTACGGCCGGTACTATTACAAGCGGTATGACAGCTATTACAAAAAATCCGATGTGGATGGACAGTAGGATTTCGATGGGCGCGGACATGGAAAAGGCAAAGGCATGACACGGATGGACACGGATTTGCACAGATGACAGCTTCTGCGCTTCGCTCTTTTATCCGTGCGCATCCGTGTTCATCCGTGTCAACTATTGGTTTGTTCTTGATTTGGGCCTCCGTGCGGCTTTTTAGCTTTACTGCTGCCGGCGTCTATGACCGGGTGGGCAGAGAAAGGCTAGAGGCGAAGCAGTATGAATCCGCCGAATCCTACTTTGCCAAGAGTGTCCGCCTGGCCGAAAGCAACCTCGATTACCGGTTGGACCTGGGCGACTGCCTCTACGCCATGGCCGGCCAGGCCAAGGAGTACAAAACCGTCTTGTCCGATCTTCTCCAGGCAAGGCAGCAATACCTGAAGGCGACAGCTCTCAACCCCCGCGAGGGAAACGGTTGGTTGGGGCTCGCTCAGACCTGCTGGTGGCTCAGCCGCTTTTCCGGCCACAAAAAAGAGCTCGAAAACGTGGAATACTATTTTCAGCACGCCCTGTCGACCGACCCCAATAACGGGCAATTCCTGTACGGAATCGTGGGCTTTTACCTGGCTCAGCCCCCGGGAGAGCGAACCGGTCTTCCCGCTGACATCGAGCATCTTGCCGCCGTCTATCCCCAGGCGTACAACGATCTAAAAAAACTACCGAATTGGACCGGCGAGCGGCAGTCTGATTTTTTGAAAGGCCTTAAAATCGCGGCTTCAAACCAGCTTACCTGCGACTCGGCCCTCTCGACCCTCGCCGGCATCGCCGTAGAAACAAAGCAGTGGGGGGAGGCAGCCTCCTATACCGAGCGGCTCATAAGGCTAAGGGAGGATAGCAACCCGTCCTGTTCGGCCTATTTTGACCTGGGCTATTATCGACTGATGTCCGGGCGGGCGGATGAGGCAAAAAAGGCGTTCCTCCATGGCCTGCAGATTTCCGACAATCGCCTCGAGGCTCTGGACAACCTCCTGTCCCGCCTGTCGGGCAGCGTCCATCAGATAACCACCGTGTCTCTATCGGCGAAGGGCGTGTGCGACCTCTATCTCGACCTGGCCAAAGAGACCGGCGCCTTCGATCCGGAGGTTTTCTCCTCCCGGCAGATGATCCGGGGAAAGGCGTATCTTTACATCGCCGCTGACCTGGACGCCGCCGCAAAATGTTTTCACCGGGCGATCCAGGGACGTGACTCTGCTGCGCCTCACCGGTATTTGGCAGACATTGCGTCCAGGCGCAAAGACTGGGATGAGATGGAGATGGAAAGCCACCGGGCCACGCTCCTGGCCCCCAGCGACAGCGAGCTCTATTGCCTGTTGGCTACGGCTCTTCAGAACCAGCAGCGCTACATTGCCGCCCTTCAAGCCATCGATGAGGCGATAAAGCATTCTCCGCAGCCCAATGCCGGCTATTACAACTCAAAGGGCTGGCTCTACTGGGCGTTTAACGACTACCCCGACGCCATCAAGGCCTGGGAGGCCGCGGGCCGGATAGACCCGAAGGCCGGCTGGCCGCAAAGCCAGATAGCGAAGGCATACGAAATGCTGAAAAAAAAGTAGACACGGATGGACACGGATTAACACGGATGGAAGCCAGGGTTGGATATGAAGATTTCCGTGCCGGCAGAGGTGGAAAGTCTAACGGGCGCCGTTATTGGCGCCGCGTTCGAGGTTTTAAACTCGCTGGGGCATGGGTTTCTCGAAATAATTTACAGGAAGGCCCTGGTTTATGAGTTGGGTGTCAGAGGTGTTGCTGTCGGAGAAGAAGTTCCTTTTGAGGTTAAGTACAAAAATGTAACACTCGGGAAATACTACTGCGATCTTCTCGTAGAGAATACGGTGGTGGTTGAACTGAAAGCCATTGAGCGGCTTAATCCCTCGCACACGGGGCAAGTGCTCAATTATCTCAAAGCCGGCGGCTTAAAGGTTGGCTTATTACTCAACTTCGGCACACCGCGACTGGAATACAAAAGAGTTATCTTGTGACAAATGTCAATCCGTGTCAATCCGTGTCCATCCGTGTCGGGAATTTGGCCTTTGTTTTGCTCCTAATTTTCTCCCCGCTAGCCCAAGGATCCGCCCCGAGATGGGCCTTCTGCATCTGCCTGTGGCTAACCCTGGTAGCCTTTAAGGCCATGTTCCTTCGCCGCCTGTGGCAGGGAGAAACTATCCTCCCTCGATCGCCCATCGATCTACCGATTGCTGTCCTTATCATTTTTGCGGCGGCGTCCTGGACCTGGTCCATCTACCCCGATGCCACCCTGTGGGCTTTTCTTCGCCTCCTGCTCTACACGGCGGTATTTTACATGACAGTCGAGATGACCGAATCCAGGCGTCAAACCCGCCGCCTGGTCCAGGTTATCGTAGCCATGGGGCTTATCGTGTCTTTCCTGGGGTTGGTGAAATACGCAGGAGCCCCATTCCCATCTTTTTGGAAGGGCGAAGACCCCAACAGCCTGAATTCGACCTTCGTAAACCGCGATCACCTTGCCGGGTACCTGGCGATGATTTTCACCCTCGGCCTGGGCATGGTCTTCCACCGAACCACCGATCGGGTGATGATCTGGGCCGGCGCTCTATTCGTGATCCTGGTCGCGGTATGCCTGAGCCTTTCTCGCGGGGCTTGGACAGGGATCTTTATCGCCGTCGAACTGATGCTTGTCCTGTTCATGGTCGGAAGAGAGGCTAAAAGGTTCAAAATAGGGATCGTAGCCTCCGCTCTTCTGCTTGTTGTCGGTGTCACGCTGCTAGGCTCCAACGCCATGATCGCCCGGATGGAAACCCTGAAGTCGGTCACAGAAGACTCGTCATTCTATGGGCGGACAGTCGCCTGGGGCGGCAGCCTGAAAATTATCGAAAAATCCCCGCTCCTGGGCGCCGGCCTCGGCGCCTTTCCTTGGTCGTTCCCGTACGTTCGCCCCGCCGGCCTTACCATGCGCTGGCGCGAAGCCCACAACGACTGGCTCCAGATCGTCACCGAGCTTGGCCTCCCGGTGCTGCTCCCCCTCCTATGGGGACTGGGACTGCTATTTAGAAGAGGCCTTCGTATCTACAAGGCCACCCCCAGCCGATTGCAGGCCGGTGTCATTTTGGGGGCGCTAGGAGGCATCACGGCGATCCTGGTGCACAGCATCGTTGACTTCAACATTCAGATAACATCGAACGGGATTCTTTTCGCCTGCCTGGTTGGTCTTGCTGCCGGACCGTACTCATGGGCAGGCAAGACATTTACCCAATCCCCTGTAAATACTTTTAATGGCGGGTCTATTATTCCGACAACGGCAGGACCAGAGGATAGAGTCGATTGCGAACTGTATTTGACACCTTGAAATATATTGTTGGGCACCCCATGAACAGAGGAAGAGCCCTTTTCGCCCTGTCGAGATATCTGCGTTGGCAGGTGGGCAGCCGCCTCGTTCCCGGCGCCGTAGCGGTCCCTTTTGTCGATGGCACAAGACTTCTTGTCGAGCCAGGAATGACAGGAGCAACGGGGAACATCTACTGTGGCCTTCACGAATTTGCAGACATGGCCTTCGTTCTCCACGCGCTCCGTCCTGGAGACGTCTTTGTGGATGTCGGGGCGAATATCGGCTCATACACGGTTTTGGCCGCCGGCGGCTGTGGGGCTAGTGTCATTGCGATAGAGCCGGTTCCTTTTACATCCACACGCCTTATTGACAATATACGCCTCAACAATATTGAAAGCCTCGTAGTTGCAAAAAATACGGCAGTTGGGGCCGCTCAGGGCCATCTCCGCTTCACGACGACCCTGGATACTATGAATCATGTTCTGTGCGATTCGGAGGCCGGCGAATCGGCAGCGATCTCGGTGCCTATGAACACGGTCGATGCGATCTTGGACGGGCGAAAACCGGTGCTCGTTAAAATCGATGTCGAGGGCTATGAAAGCGAGGTCGTAAGAGGCGCTGAAGATGCTCTTAAAGCTGAAACGCTTCTCGCAGTGTTGATGGAGATTACCGTAGACGGAAATCCTTACGGTTTTGACGGATCCGAACTACATTCCCAAATGGCAGGCCTTGGCTTTACCCTCTGCGCGTATGACCCGGCGACGAGAGAATTGACGGCGTCGGAAATTGCGAATGTTAGGCAAGGCAATGGCTTATATGTTCGAGACCTGTCAACCCTGAGGGAACGAATCAAGTCCGCACCGGAACGAGCCATTCATGGAACGCGCCTGTAGCACAAAATGATGAGGAATTTAAAGTCGAAGGTCAGCCCACTTCAGTTGGCGGCCTGTCTTTTACCGTCTCCCGGCCGTCGGCTCGAACATAATGAGTCGCCCCCGCGACCCAGGATTAATTAAAGCCCATGTGCGGTATAGCAGTAGTCTTTGCATATAACGATAACGCCCCGAGAGTGGACCGGGACGAGCTTTTGCGCATCCGCGAGCGCATGGTCGCCCGCGGCCCCGACGGCGCGGGAGAATGGTTTTCGGCTGACATGACCGTTGGGCTTGGGCACCGCCGCCTTTCGATAATCGATTTAACCGAGGCCGGCGCTCAACCTATGGCTACGCCGGATGAAAACCTTGTGATCGTCTTCAACGGCGAAATTTATAACTACAGGGAACTTCGTAAAGAACTGGAAAATAAAGGCTGCCGGTTCCGGTCCGGGAGCGACACCGAGGTGCTGCTTCACCTCTATGGAGTAAAAGGGCCGGAGATGGTTCACGATCTCCGCGGCATGTATGCTTTTGCCATTTGGGACCAGAAGAACAGGCGCCTTTTTGCCGCGCGCGACCCGTTCGGCATAAAGCCGCTTTATTACAACGACAACGGCAAGACGATCCGGATAGCGTCCCAGGTGAAGGCCCTGTTGGCGGGAGGAGAGATAGACACAGCTCCCGAGCCGGCCGGGCACGTGGGCTTTTTTCTCCTGGGTTCGGTTCCGGAGCCCCACACGCTGTACAAGGGCGTCAAGGCCTTGGCTGCTGGTTCTTGTCTTACCGTGGGCCTGAGCGGTGGAGTTCGGATTCAGACGTTTTGCCGAATATCCGATGAACTGGCCGCAGCCGATGGAAGCCAGGTGCGGGGCGACCGGCGGGAAATACGGGAGTCTCTACGTGAGGCGCTCCTGGACAGCGTTCGCCACCACCTTATTGCCGACGTCCCAGTAGGAGTGTTTCTGTCCTCCGGCCTCGATTCCACGACAATAACGGCCTTGGCCTCCGAAATAAGGGGTGGCATAAAAACTGTGACTCTCGGGTTCGATGAGTTTGTCGGGACCGAAAACGATGAAACGCCCCTGGCGGAGCAAACCGCAAACCAGTACGGCACTGAACATCGGACGATTGGGGTCGGGAAGGGCGATTTTGAGGGCGAACTCGCGCGTCTCCTCGATTCCATGGATCAGCCGAGCATCGACGGGGTGAACAGCTACTTCGTCTGCCAGGCGGCGGTTAAAAGAGGGTTGAAGGTTGCACTGTCCGGGCTGGGCGGGGACGAGCTTTTTGGGGGATACCCGAGTTTTAAAGAGATTCCGCGTTTGGTCGGGATGCTTCGTCCGATGAGTCTTTTCCCGTGGCTGGGCAAAACATTTCGCATCGTTTCAGCTTCCTTCTTAAAACAAATGGTTTCTCCGAAATTCGCCGGCATTTTTGAGTACGGGTCGAGCTACGGGGGGGCATATCTTCTGAGGCGCGGGCTGTATATGCCCTGGGAGCTGCCAAAGCTCCTCGATCCGGAGATGGTCCGGGAGGGCTGGAGAGAGCTCAACTTGCTGATGCGCCTGGAAGGGACGTCGAACGGAATAAAATCCCGTCCGCTGAAAATCTCTGCCCTCGAGATGAGCTGGTACATGCGAAACCAGTTGCTGCGCGATACGGACTGGGCGAGCATGGCCCATTCTCTTGAAGTCAGGGTCCCGCTGCTCGATTTGGAACTGCTTCGGAATTTTGCCCGCTTGACGGCCATGAATGGGGCGATCACCAAGCAGGACATGGCAGCAACCCCCCTGGAACCTATCCCATCCACGGTGCTCGCAAAACGCAAGAGCGGTTTTTCCATTCCGGTCCGGGACTGGATAAGCGACAATGGGCCGGGAACAGGCGAGCGTGGCCTCCGAGGGTGGCTGCGCTCGGTATATGGCCGTCAGGCGGCAGTGAGCTTATGAGCGACCAGAGAATGCAGAGCAGCACTTCCGGCAGCCGTGTACTGGTATTCCAGATCGGCAGCATAGGCGATACTGTGGTTAGTATTCCTGCATTAAAAGCAGTGCGGAGGCACTTCGGTCCGCAATCCAGGATTGTGGTGCTGCACGATCTAAACCCACGGATCACCGTAACGCCGCGCGACATCCTGGCTGGAAGCTCTCTGGTCGACGATTTCATCGGCTATCCGTTCTATTCGGGATTTGTCGGAAGGCTGGCAACATTTCTGCGGCTTGTCCGGCGAATAAGGAAACTTTCCTTTGATGCGGCAGTCTGCCTAACGCCCAGCAATAGGCCTGCGTCGAGTTTGGTCCGCGACAGTTTTATCTTCAGGCTTTTCGGGATAAGGAAGCTGGTAGGTTTTCGTGCGCTTTGCCCCATGCGCGCCCGCTTAGCCGTGAAGAGGCCCGACTTCGGAAAGCATGAAGCTCTTCTTCGCCTGGAGCGAATCGAAACCGATGGGGTAGACGTTTCTTTGGAGAAGGATTTGTCGAAACCTTTTCTGAACCTCCCTGAAGCGGCCGTAGCCGAAGCGGAAGCATGGCTGTCCGGCAATAGATCTCGAACAGAGACTGAAATGGTCGCCATATTCCCGGGGTGCAAGCAGCCCGCGAATTCGTGGCCTATCGAGCGGTTCGTAGAGATTGGCCGGCGGCTCGCGAGCCTGGGGAAATTCGAACTTGTCGTTGGCGGGGGGCCGGCGGACAGAGACGCCGGGGATTTTATGGTCAAGGCATGGGGAGAGGGCATCAATGCCGCTGGAAAGCTCTCGGTGCTCGGATCGGCTGCTCTAATCGCGCGGTGCCGTTTTCTGATAGGCCTGGACACGGGGACGACCCATCTGGCCGGGGCGATGGGTGTTCCATGCGTAGCGATATTTGGGGGCAGAAATCCCGATGGTCAGTGGTATCCATTGGGAACGGGACATACAATACTCATCTCGGATGTTCAATGCGCAAGGTGCGGCCTGCCGGTGTGCCCGCTGCCGGATCACCCGTGCATGACCGGTACGAGTGTCGAGCGCGTATGGGAAGCGGTCGCCGGGATAGCCGGGCGGGAGAGGGCTGCCGGATGAGCGTAGAACAATCAAAGAGCACTCTAAGGAAGATCAGAATCTTGCTGACCCGGCGCGAGAAATTCAAAATGCTGGTTGCGCTTGCGGTCGTTTTGTTCGCGGGCCTGTTCCAGGTTTTTAGCGTGGGATCGATCTTGCCTTATGTGGCGCTCTTGAGCAATCCCGGGCTCATCCGCACCAATCGGTGGCTGCATTGGTTCTATGTTGCGCTTGGGTTTAACAGCACCCACAGCTTTCTTATCTTCAGCGGCATTATGACACTGACGGCCCTGTTTCTGGCTAACTTCAGCTACCTCGCGAGCTACTGGGTAAACACGCGGGTTTCCTGGTCCATACAGCATGGACTGGCCTTAAGGCTTTTTCAGCGCTATCTCACCGCCCCCTACCTGCTGATCCTGCGCCGCAGTCCTGCGGATCTCAAGAAAAATATACTGCAGGAAACCGAACAGTTCTCCGGTGGTGTGCTCCAGGCGAGCCTTCAGTTGGTTTCAGCGTCCGTCACGGTCGTGCTCATTGTGGGCTTGCTCGCTGCGGTCAACCCGGCATTGACGCTTATAATAGGCGGCGTCGCCGGCGGCAGTTTCGCACTGACGTATCTTGCCATCCAGAGGAAAATACGATCCGCCGGGGATTTGCGCTTCCATTCGAACACGGGCCGCTACAAAGCGGTCGACGAGGGCCTGGGCGGACAGAAGGAACTGAGGGTCCTGGGCCGCACTGATGCGCCGTTGCGGCAATTCCGGGCGAGTTCTTTATCCTACACCAGGAGCCTGGCGACGAGCGCGGTCCTGGGGTTCACACCCCGCTATCTGATCGAGGTGCTGGGCTTTGGGAGCATCCTCGCCATGGTGGTCTACCTGATGTCGAGGCAAGCGGACATCCGCAGCGCTATCCCGATTATCGGCCTGTTCGCCTATGGCGGCTACCGTCTTCTCCCTGCCATGAACATGGTTTATATCAATTTAATAGTGCTGAGATTTAATTCCGTTGTCATCGCCACGTTATCCGATGAAGCGGCGGTTCCGGATGCCCCAGAGAGCATGGTCGGCTGGCCCCACGACTGTGCAGCGATTTCGTTCGAGCTGCAGATGGAAGTGAAGGACGTACACTTTCGCTACGACAAGGGCAGGCCTCCTGCTCTCAGCGGTGTCTCCATAACCGTCCCTTACAAACACTTTGTAGGCATCGCCGGCAGCACGGGCTCAGGGAAAACGACACTGGTGGATGTCATATTGGGTCTTTTGCCGCTGCAGACGGGCAAAATTTTTGTTGACGGCGTGGAGATCACGCCGTCCAACCTTCGGGCCTGGCAAAACCTGATAGGCTACGTTCCACAGGACATCTACCTCGCCGACGACACAATTGCCCGCAACATCGCCTTTGGCGTGCCGCCGCAAGAACTCGACATGACAAGAGTGCGGCTTGCCTCGGAGATGGCCCAGATCAAGCATTTCATTGAAGAAGAGCTTCCGGAAGGCTATGAAACCCCGGTGGGGGACCGTGGCGTTCGCCTGAGCGGCGGGCAGCGGCAGCGCATCGGGATCGCCCGGGCCCTCTATCATGAGCCGGAAGTGCTGATACTTGACGAGGCCACCAGCATGCTCGACGGGATGACGGAGCGTGACTTCATGCAGGCCATCGAGGGCCTTTCCCACCGCGTGACCCTCATCGTCGTCGCTCACCGTCTGACCACTCTCGCCAAAGCCGATTGCATTTATCTCCTGGAGGATGGGCGCATTGAGAGCGAGGGAACGTTTGATAACCTCCTACAGCGCAGTGAGCGCTTCAGCACGATGGCGCAGGCGGTGAGGTAAACGAGGCGGCGCTGTGAACAAGCGTGCGAGAACAAACGGATTAGATTTCATTCAGATGGTCCGCCACACTATTCTGCTTTATTTACTCTTGCCAAACATGCCTTTCGCATTCCTGATCTTCTATCATCTCACTGTAATTCTTGGCTATCATAGGGTAGGTAACATATGACTGTATCAGAAAATATTAAAGGACAGTTAAAAAGCAGGCTCAATGAGCAACAAAAAAGAATAGTAAAACGTGTTCTTTGCAGACTTTTTTACGGAGGCAGCCTCTCCAAGTTGGCGTTAGCTTCCGGTACCGACAAATATTCTCACCATTATACCAAATACTATCAGCACCACTTCGGGCTATTGCGCAAAAAGAAACTCAATATTTTAGAAATCGGGATTGGTGGTTATGATGATCCACGGGCTGGTGGAAGCTCGTTAAGGATGTGGGGGATATATTTTCCCAACAGCAATATATTCGGTATAGATATTAATGACAAAACATATCATGATGAACATAGAATAAAAACGTTTCGAGGTAGTCAAATAGATAAGGACTTCCTGATTAAGGTAATAAAAGAAATTGGTACAGTTGACATCATAATTGACGACGGAAGCCATTACAATGATCATGTGATAACGACATTTAAGATTCTTTTCCCATTGATGAACATCAATGGAATCTATGTTGTGGAAGACCTGCAGACATCCTATTGGGATGATTTCGTTGCTGGCCAAAAATGGGATGGGTCAAAAGATTTAACCGCATCGCATACCAGCGTGAACTATTTCAAAACCTTAATTGATGGATTGAATTACGAAGAGTTTGTAGATGATGAATATAAGCCAAGCTATTTTGATAAACATATTATCTCTATGCATTTCTATCATAATATCCTATTCATTTACAAAGGGCTGAATAACGAGGGTAGCAATATACTCGGTAAACGATTCTTGTAGGCCTAATGCAAGAAGTAGCTGACGGAACGCGACTTCATGCAGGCCATCGAGGGACTTTCCCACCGTGTGACCCTCATTGCCGTCGGCGGATTTGCAGACTTTCATCGGCGCTAAATGTAAAAGAAAAGTCAAGGCGATCTAATTGCTTTTAGCGACCAGGATGACGTTTGGCACGAGGATAAGTTGTCAGTCATATCCAGAGCTGTCCAATCTAGCCGAGCGCTTGGACTCCCTATCCATTCGGCCTTAGCAGTAGACAGATACCTTAAACCTCCAGGAAGATACTTTATACAAGCTACGCCGTTGGGTATCAGGGCCATACATGGCAAACTGCTTAAAAGATCGTGGGGTTCCTGCGGTTTCGCAAGTGTTGTCAAGAGAGAGATAATTTATTTCTTGTTAGGGGGATGGGACAGCAAGGTGTAATATTTATGTTATGTGGTCTTAACACATATATTAGGTTACCAGAATGGAACTATCAATTATAGTTGTCTCTCATAATACGATGCATGTTACTCGGGATTGCCTCGAATCGATCCTCCACTCAAAGATCCAGCTTGAATATGAGCTTATCGTTGTAGACAATGCATCGTCAGATGGATCGGTTGAAATGATCGAGCTGGATTTCCCAGAGGTGTACCTACTCAAGAACTCTACGAACTTGATGTTCGCAAAGGCGAACAATCAGGCAATGAAGATTGCACGTGGGGCGTATTTTCTCATCCTAAATAGCGACACCATTGTGGAATCTGGTAACATCGAGATGCTATACGACTTCATTCACCGCAATAGAGAGAAAGTGGCGTGTGTTGGGCCGAGGGTATTAAATGATGACAGGTCTATCCAATCTGAGGGGTATTGTCACGAGAGCGTTAGAAAGGCTGTTTGCTCTGCGTTTGGAGTTATGTATTGGCCTGTTTCAATACGATGGAAAAGAAAAGTGCTCCCTCCAGGGTATGTTTCATTCGAGGTCGGAGCCACAAGGCAGGTGGGTTGGTGCAGTGGTGCCTGTATGATGATCAACAGCGAGGCTGCTGAAAAAGCTGGCGGATTCGACGAGGATTTTTATTTTTACCATGAGGAAGTGGAGTGGTGTTATCGGGTAAGGCAGCTTGGTTATGAAGTATGGGTGCTTCCTATGTCAGGTATTGTTCACTTGGGTGGCGCATCTGTTAACGGAAAGATTGCAAAAAGTATTGGCAATAAGTTATTACAACAGAGGATGCTTTACTACAAAAAAACCTATGGTATAGGCGTGGCGTTTTTAGAGAACCTGACTGAAATACTGTGCTATAGCATGTCAGCGACCATATGCCTTGTAAGTGGTAGAAAGCAGAAATATCATGAATATGCAAATATGATCAAAACAGCGATATTTAGACTGTCTTATATTGTTGAAGATTTATTGTCCAATATGTAGCAATATTAAGATCACTGACGTTTAGTGGCCGTTGCTGGTCTACTCATAGCGATTAAAGTATAGATTGAAGTGGGTTATTGTAACACTATTTCATAGTGCCACGTGCAATCTTTTTATTCTAGTAATGCTAGCGTCTCCTATTTATTTGCGTCTGTTTGGGCGATTAATGACATGACCTTATTCTGTGTGTTCAGACTCTACGCCTGTTTTTCGGAACACGACTGGATCTGTTGCCTTGCTTACGGACGCTATTTGTCGCCCTTCAGCTTCAATGCTGTTGCTTTAAGAAAAATCATCGACCGCAGAACCAGAGCTCCATACTTTTTGCTCTTCCTTCGTGTTCCTCGTGTTCTTCGTGGTTGACTACCTGCCCGCAAGTCTGAACGGACCTCGGGACAAAGATTCAACCACGAAGACCACTAAGAGCACGAAGGAAAAAATGGGCCTTCGAGGTGTCGATCGCCCTAAAGCAACAGCATTGCCCTTCAGCTTCGGCTATTAGGTGAATCCCTATGAAAATCGCTCACCTTGTACCATATTTTATCCCTGAGAGTGTAGGCGGGACTGAAATATACGTACTAAGGCTCTGTAAGGCGCTGAGGCAAATGGGCGATGATGTGTGCATCATCGTGCCTGGCAAGTACGCTCTGAAAACCCAGCAACAGGTCATTGAGGATATAGCAGTATATCGTTTCTCCGTGAGTGCAAGAGATTTCAGGCACGGTCTACGCGACGGTGGCGCCTTAGATGGATGGGGTCTTATCATGGAGTTTTTGCGTGACTGGAAGCCTGATCTTTTGCACTCTCATGCAATCGGTACGATCTTCCAGACGAGGGAAATTGAGGAGGTCAAGGGATTGGGGTTGTCCGTGGTTGCTACCCTCCATCTGCCTACCCTCGGCTACGGTTGTGCTAAAGGCACACTCATCCGAAGCATTGGAACTCCATGTGACGGAATCTCCGAGTCCGTCACATGCGCATCCTGTGCGCTTGGACGCCATGGTCTCTCCGAACGTTTTTCTAAGAGGCTGGCGAGTTTGCCGCTGACGGCGAGTAGAATCCTTGATCTGTTTCCCGGAAAATTCGGTACAGCGGCAGGCATGAGACATCGCATCAATCGCATGCAGAGCCTTCAGCGTGAATGGATCAAGTCGATCGACGCAATTATTGCAGTTGCCGACTGGGCAAAACGAGTTCTTTGCGAAAACGGAACACCCGCAGGAAAGGTGCATGTTATCAGGACGGGAATCGAGCCGCCAGAGACCGGCGAATCAGGCCCAGCGCTGGAGCCAGTGCAACCTCCGATTCGGATCGGATATATGGGGCGGCTGGATGAAACCAAGGGTGTACATGTAATTATCGGGGCCATGCATTCTTTGCCGGAACATACAGGGCTATCGCTCGAAATTTATGGAGACGGGGACCCTTCCTATCGCGAAAGATTGCTTGCAATGATCGGAAAAGACGAGCGCATTAAACTAAAGGGATTTGTCGAACCGGAGCTTGTTTATGGTGTGACGGCGAAGTTCGATCTTCTATGTGTGCCGTCTACCGGGGTCGAAATGTATCCTCTTGTTGCAGTTGAAGGACTCGCTGTAGGGACTCCGATTATTGCCAGTGACATCGGGGGACTTGCAGAGATCGTAATCGATGGTGTGAATGGAAAATTGTTTCCTCCCGGTGACCATATTGCACTCGCCAAAATTCTGGAGGAAATAGTGAGACAGCCCGGTATCGTGGACAGATGGCGCGGCGGTATCGGCGTACCGATAACCGTGAGTGAAATGGCGAATAAACATAGGCAGCTATACACAAACCTTCTTGGCACAAGAGTGTGATAAATAAGCTCGGAGCATCCTTTGCAAAATTCTTGATGCAGCAGTGTCGAGACTGGCAAGGGAAAGGCCTCATTGCGAACATCTTTCAGATTTTAGGCGGTAACCGATGAACATTTTGTTTGGCACCCTTGCCTATCATGAACAGGCGCAGCAAGCAGCGCTCGCGCTTCAGGAAGAAGGGTTGCTCGGCAGATGGGAAGCCGGAGGAGTAAATGCTCTTCAGAAAGACTTGACCAGTACTCTCTTAAGTATTGGCCAGAGGCTCTTCCCGGAAGCCGAGGATATTTTGAGAAGAAGAGCTGTTAAGGCGGAGCTGGTAGGCAGAGTACAATCCCACTGGGGCTGGGAAGCGGCACGATTAATTGCGGCACGTGGTCTTAAGAAGCCGCTTTTTGCAGATTGGCTGTGGGAACGGAGTGAACGGCGCCTGAGCAGACTCATGGCTCGCCTGATTCAGGGTGACAATTATGACATTGTGTACGGCTATGAGCACGGATGCCTTGAAGCATTGTACGCTGCCCGATCGGTGGGGAAGAAAAGCATCGTGGGATTTGTGAGTCCACACCACTTGACGCGAGAAAGCATTTTGGAACCCGAATACCGGAAATTCCCAGAACTACATACCGCTGAAAGCAAAATATTACAAGAACTTGGCCGAACACGCGACGCCCGTCGGGACCGGGAAGCTGTAATGGCTGATTTCATCGAGTGCAATTCATCCTTCACCGCGCGCTCACTTGTGGAAGCAGGATTTGAGCCCCAAAAAATCTTTGTGGCGCCATTGGGATGCCCGGATGCTATACCACGTGAACGGCTCCCTTCACGAAGCAATGGCTGCTTGCGTGTGCTTTACGCTGGAACATTGAGCGTTCATAAAGGCACTCATCTTCTTGCGCGTGCATGGAAGCGCCTCGGAGTTTACCGTAGCGCAGAGCTTCACCTTTACGGCTCAGTTCGCCTGCCACAACGGATTCTACAGGGGATAGGTGAAAATGTGTTTTTCCATGGTTCAGTGTCGCAGGCAGAACTCTTCGCTGCTTATGAAGAAGCTTCGATCCTCTGCTTCCCAACTCTCTGTGACGGCTTCGGCCTGGTCATCGGTGAAGCATTGGCTCACGGGCTCCCTGTGCTTACGACCCGAAACGCGGGCGGGGCGGACCTTATAGAGTCGAATCGAAATGGAGTCTTAATTGAGGCGGGGAACCTTGACCATTTAGTGGAAGCTCTCGATTGGAGCCTTCGAAATCCGAAACTGCTCCATGACATGCGCGCATCTGCGCTCGAGACGGCTCAATCCAATGACTGGAGCGCATATCGCCGGAAACTGCGCACAACCTTAAGAGAGAAGTTAAACCTAAATTATCAGTAAAGGGTGAGACTGCGATGAAAGGACTGGGCCTGTTGGGGAAGTTTTTGCCTGGCCGCATCAAATCCAAATTTAAGGATTACCTGGGTGTTCCAAGTATGGAATGGGGCCTACGCAATCTTTATCGAAACGGTTTTCGGCCTGAACACATATGGGATATTGGAGCATATGAGGGCGGGTGGGCCCTGTTGGCGGCGGCTACCTTCCCCGGAGCTAAGATCCTGATGATCGAGCCACAAGTCGCAAAGCGTGATAAGCTTGGGCAACTGACGGTAATCCACAAAGGGAAATTACATTACATTCAGGCATTATGCGGCAGACAGAAAAAGGATAAGGCGACTTTTTTCACTAATGAAACGGTCAGCTCAGTGCTTGAGGAATGGTATTCAATGGCCGCTGTCGGGCTTGAAATGCCCATGACAACACTGGATGATATTGCGCCAATATCGCCGATTGCCTCTCCCCAGCTTATCAAGCTGGATGTGCAGGGGTACGAACTGGAGGTCTTGGCTGGCGCATCCACAATGTTGAGTCATGACCCTCCAGAAGTCATCGTGATCGAAGTGTCTTTGATCGATATCAATAAAGGCGCGCCTCTCTGGAGCGAGGTCGACCTCTGGTTATCGGCACATGGTTACAAGCTTCACGATATTTGCGGTCTGATCCGGCGCCCATCGGACAGAGCGCTGTGGCAGACTGACAGTATCTATGTTCGGAGAGACTCATCGTTGGTCGTTTCGAAGTGCTGGTGAAGAATTTGGTCATGACTGGACAGAATTTTAACTCGCTTTGCATTCTCTTGACGGTCGATCCCGAAATCCCTGTCCCTCCTGGCGAATACGGCGGTATCGAACGTATCGTCGCAATGCTTGAGAGAGGGCTGGTATCGAGCGGGCACAAAGTGTTTCTGCTTGCCCATCCGGATTCCAGGCCCTGTGGGTCGCTGATCCCATATACAGGGCGGGTAAGCCGTTCCAGAAAAGATACATTCTCGCATATGCGTCAGGTTTGGGACGCCTGCCGGCGCCACGATATAGATGTTGTCCATAGCTTTGGCAGATTGGCATATCTTCTGCCCATTCTCAGAAATCGTGTGCTTAAGATACAGAGCTACCAACGCCACGTGGCGGGCAGCCGCGTAGCATTGGGACGAAAGCTCTCCGGAGGCACGCTCCTGTTCTCAGCCTGCAGTTCTTACTGCGCGGGAACTGCAGGAGATAACGGGGCGTGGCACGTCGTCTTTAACGGGGCGCCTAGGGATGTCTTTACGTCAACAGAGGAAATAGAGTCCGATGCTCCGTTGATGTTTCTTGGCCGAATGGAGCGAATCAAAGGCCCGCATACGGCGATCCACGTGGCCAAGGCTTCCGGCAGAAAACTTATGCTTGCCGGAAACATTCCCGATACCGCTGAAGCCAGGGGATTTTTCGCAAAGGAGATCGAACCGCACCTGGATGGAAAACAAATCAATTATGTTGGCCCGGTGGAAGACGCGCAAAAGAATATCCTGCTGGGGAAGGCTTTTGCCTTTCTCATGCCGATAGAATGGGGGGAGCCCTTTGGCATAGTGATGGCGGAGGCGCTCGCATGCGGCACGCCGGTCTTGGGTTTCCCCCTTGGGGCGGTCCCGGAAGTAGTAAAAAACGGCGTTAACGGATTTCTGTGCCATAGCGTGGAAGATATGGTGAACGCCGTGGAACGAATCCCTCTTATCTCGAGGGCGCAATGCCGAAAAGATTTTGAAGAACGATTTTCCGATCGTGCAATCGTATTGGCTTACGAAGCTCTATACAGGCAAGGATTGGAGGGGATTTCGGCCAGGTATGGGGGGGCAGAGAGTGGCTGACACGATATGCATCGTCACACCCAGCCACCTCGCTATCTCGTCGCGAACTGTAAAAGAGGCGGATGCGCTCTACCAGGCCGGGTACAGGGTCACTGTTGTTTTCGGGCAGGGCGACTCTTCAACTCTGACTGCCTACGATGCCACGATCGCCACGTCGAGAGACTGGCGGCCAAAGGCCGTGAACTGGAACCGCGATCGCCGTTGGGGCCGATGGGCGTTTAGCGGTCTACGCCACAGGCTTTGTCGTAAGGCTTGGCGGGTCATGGAGGCCAGATTCTTTGCACCGCTTGTGCTGGGGCGGGTCTACCCGGAGCTGGCTCGCGCTGCCGCGGCAGAGAGGGCCGACCTCTATATCGGCCATTTCCCCGAAGGATTGGCTGCAGCAGGGAAAGCCGCAGAAAGGACGGGGGCTTTGCTCGCCTTTGACTCCGAAGATTTCCACCTTGGTGAAGGCGCTCCATCGACGCAGCAGGCCGTCGAAGTCATTCAAGGAAAATACCTTCCGGAATGCGCCTATGTGTCTGCATCCTCCGAAGCCATCGGCAAATGTCTCACGGAGCGCTACCCGTCATTGAGACCTGTAACGGTGTACAATGTTTTTTCTCAACCAAACGCGGGCGACTCGCTGGATAAAGCGCCACATCGGCGACGACATCTCTCAATTTGCTGGGTTTCTCAGACGATTGGTATGGACAGGGGCTTGCAAGACGCTATTCGAGCAGTTGGACTATTAGACAGCCCTGCCGAATTGCACATTCGTGGGACCTTTGCAAATGGGGCCGAGAGGGAATTGAAGGAGTTAGCGGAGAGGGCAGGTGTTCTGGAGCGGCTGCATTTTTATCCGCAAATAGCGCCATGGGAATTGATTGCGAGCGTGGCCAGCCATGACGTGGGACTGGCGCTGGAACAGCCATGCACTTTAAACCACCAGGTTTGCGCCGCAATTAAACTCTTTCTCTACTTTTCGGCAGGAGTGGCAGTTGCTGCCACCGACACGCCGGGACAGAGGGAAGTGCTGGAGCTGGCGCCTGGAGCCGGCGCTCTCTACCTTCCTGGAGATTACGAAGCGCTGGCTGCGATTCTAAATCGCTGGCAATCGGAGCCGGATGCACTCGCCGCCGCCAGGAAAGCGTCCGCAAGAGCGGCAGATGAACGCTTCAACTGGGCTGTGGAAGGCCGCAAGCTCGTAGCGGTTGTCAATTCTGTTCTTGGCCGCTGAAAGAGCCGACGTGACGATATGGCGAAGGATAGAACTCCAGGGACTCCCATGAAAAAGGTATTGATAGTCGCTCCTCACTTTCCGCCCAGCAACCTGGCCGGTGTGCATCGCAGTCGCCTGTTGAGTCTCCATCTGCAGGAATTTGGCTGGGAGCCCGTCCTACTCACTGTTCATCACGATCATTATGAAGAAAACCTCGATTGGAGACTGACCAGGTTGGTGCCTGTGGCTCTGCGTATTGAACGCGTGGGCGCGATTCCGACCAAACCGATCAGGTTGGTGGGAGACATAGGGATTCGCGGCTTTTTACCCATGCTCAAGCGAATCCTGCACAATGCACAGAGCGAGAGGGCCGATTTCATCTACATCACCATCCCTTCCAATTATGCGGCTTTGTTGGGCAGGCCGGCGCGATTCCTGACAGGGATTCCCTATGGCATCGACTATATAGACCCCTGGGTCACGCCGCTGGAACCGTTGGAGAAAATCGGGGTCAAGGCATGGCTCAGCAATTGGTTGGCCAGATTGTTGGAGCCGGTCGCGGTGAGACATGTTTCACTCATTACGGGAGTTGCCGAGCGCTATTACGACGGTGTGCTGGAACGGAACCCTCAGCTTCTTGACAAGGCGGTCCTGGCGGCCATGCCCTATGGGGCGGCGCCGACAGACCATGACGCTGCGCGAAAGTTGGCGCTTGCCCCTTACCTATTTTCCGGCCAGCCTGCGGCAATGCGCCTCTGCTATGCCGGCGCCATGCTGCCGAGAGCTTTCGGCCCATTGGAAACCATACTGCAAGCGATTTCTGAAAAATCCAAGTCCTGCGAGGGGGTGAAATTCGAGTTTATAGGAACCGGCAAACGGCCGGACGACCCGGAAGGGTTCAATATAAGGCCTTTGGCCGAGAAGTACGGCCTGTGGGGAACGGTGGTGAGAGAGCATCCGGCTCGCATCCCCTACCTGGATGTATTGACGCACCTTGAGGCATCAGATGCCATTTTTATTCTTGGTAGCACAGAGCCTCACTATACGCCTTCCAAGGTATTCCAGGCTGTACTTTCGAGGAGACCTGTCTTCGCGGTTCTGCATGAGGCGAGCACTGCAGTATCGATCATCCGGGAGTCCGGGGCGGGGATTGTTTTGACGTTCAATGGAGACCACGATTTGAGCACAATTCGTGAAGGCTTCCTCCCGGCGTTCCAGGAATTCCGAAAATTCTGTGAGACCTTCGACCCGCTGAAGGTAAACATGGATGGGTTCGAAGCCTACTCGGCGAGGAATATGGCGAAGGTTCTGGCGAAGGCACTGGACCAGGCGTTGGAGCGCGTCAATGGAAACTAAGCGCCGCCTCGGCATCCTGGATACCCATCCCATTCAGTACCACGCCCCCTTTTACCGAAAGCTGGCCGAGGCGGTGGATTTGACGGTCCACTATGCCCACCGGCAAACACCGGAAGGGCAGGCGGCGGGGGGCTTCGGCGTGGCCTTCGAGTGGGACGTGCCGCTGTTGGAGGGCTATCCGCACGAGTTCCTCGAAAACGTGGCGCGGCGGCCGGGAGTGGGGCACTTCCGCGGCTGCAATACGCCCGGCATAAAACGTATTATTGAAGAGCAGCGCTTCGACGGCTTCCTGGTCCACGGCTGGCACTCTCTCGCATACTGGCAGGCCATGCTGGCGTGCCGGCGGACGAAGACGCCTCTTTTCGTGAGGGGGGATTCTCAGTTGGCCACCCCGCGGCGATGGTGGGTGAGGGCGGGCAAACGGTTGCTCTACCGGGCTTTCATCCCTCGGTTCGACGCCTGTCTCTGCGTGGGCCGGCGGGCGCGGGAATACTACCTGCACTACGGGGCGAGTCCGGCTAAGATGGTCTTCTGCCCCCACGCCGTCGATAACGAGTGGTTCGCTGAAAGGGCCGAGGAGATCCGCCCCCGGAGGACTGCACTGCGCCGGGAAACGGGCGCCGATGCAGGCGATGTGCTCTTGCTTTTCTGTGGGAAGTTTATCCCCAAAAAACGGGTCTCCGACCTCGTTGCGGCGGCGGCGCTTCTTCGCGGGCAGGGCCTTCCGGTAAGACTTTGCCTCGTGGGCTCCGGGCCGCTGGAGGGCGAACTGAGGGTGCAGGCCGAAGAACTTGGTTCTCCGGTCCATTTCGCGGGCTTCAGGAACCAGTCGGAGCTGCCCGCCTTTTATGTCGCCGCAGACCTCCTGGTCCTGCCGTCTGACAGCGAGACGTGGGGCCTGGTAGCCAACGAGGGCATGGCTTGCGGCCTGCCGGCCGTTGTGTCCAGCGCTTGCGGGTGCGCTCCCGACCTGATCGATGAGGGCAGGTCCGGGGCGAGTTACCCCGCAGGCGACATTCAATCCCTGGCCGGGGCCATTCGGGACATGCTGCCCAAGCTGGGCTCGGATGGGGTGAGGGAGGCCGTGCGCGACAAGGTGCGGGTCTACAGCGTCGATGGGGCAGTCGAGGGGGTGCTCAAGGCGCTGGCCTTGGTGGCATGTCAGAGGAGAAACGATCCATGCGACTGATGTTTTTCTGTGGCGGCACTGCCGTATTCGGGATGGAGAAGGTTGCGCTGACGCTGATGGGAGGTTTGCGGGACTGCGGGCACGAGGTTTTTTGCGTGGCCAGCGCCTGGACAGACGGCGATTTCCCAACCCGGCTGACGCGCTTGAGCATACCTTACGAGCAGGTCTATCTCGGCAAGCTGACCAAATCGCTCAGGCACACTCGCTGGATGGCCGATACGCTTGCGTACTGGCCTGGCGCCCGGCTAAAGGTCAGAGGGCTGCTGAATCGTTTCCAGCCAGACGTGGTTTTGCTCTATCAACTGGACCACCTCGTCCTCATCCATGGATTGTTGAAGCGCCGGCGATGCCTCTTCCACGTGCATAGCCTCTTGCCGTCCGGAGGGCTGTGGCGGATCCTCCTGCCCTGGACAGACCAGGTAGTGCATCGGTACGCGGCGGTCTCACGCTTCGTGCAGGACCAGCTCGTGAATCGAGGTATCGCGGCCGAGAAATGTTGCATGGTGTACAATGGGCTAGACCGCGCAGCCACGAGCCCGGGCGCGGAAAGAGATCTGCCTGCGCCCGTCCGCATCGGCATCGTGGGGCAAGTCGGGGCATGGAAGGGCCACCTGGACTTTGTCGAGGCCCTGGCGCTGCTGAACTCAAAGGACCTTCCCTTCGAAGGACACATCTACGGTGAGGGGAGCCCCGAGTTCAAGGCCCTGCTGCGGAGGAAGATAGAAGTGCTCGGATTGAATGAAAAGATCGTATGGCATGGCTACGTGAAGGATACGGACGCCATTTACGGAAGCCTGGATATCGTGTCCATGCCGAGCATACATGAAGAGCCACTCGGCCTGATTCCTTGCGAAGCCGGTCTGCGGGGCCTGCCGGCCGTAGTCACGCGGCAGGGCGGATTGCCCGAGATCGTGGAGGATGGGGAGACAGGCTTCATCGTGGATGCCGGTAGGCCAGACCAGTTGGCCGACCGCCTGGAGCGGCTCACTTGCGATTCCGATCTGCGCCGCGGCATGGGCGAGAAGGCTCGATTGCGTATCGCGGAGCGGTTCAGCCGGGAGCGCATGGTGAGCGAATTCGAGTCGCTCTGCAGGGAGCTGGTAGCCCATGCTTAAGCGGCCGGCGCCCGACGCCCTCCCCGCGCCTTTAGGCAGCCTCTTCATGCGGCTGCCCGGGTGGTTGTGGCGGCTTTTTACCCTTACGGTTCTTTTGAGCCTGGCAACCGCCAACCCGCTTCCAACGGCCCTTTGCCTTCTTGTCCTGCCGGTTCTCATTCTGGCCTCCTGGCGCCGGGGCGAGGTTCCGGTTTTGACCTTCGGTCTGGGGTGGCAGTGGCTGGAGGTGACCCTGCCGGTCTTCTGGGCCGACGTTCAGGGCTTGCCGGTTACCGATACCACTCTTCTCCCCTGGGTAGGCAAGGCGATCTGGCTCTCCTTGATCGGCCTGGTGGTGCTGGCGGCGGGAGTATACGCGGGCCTTCGCATTTCCAGTCGCCGGTGGCGTTGGGAGGCTTCCGGGTCTATCGACGCAAACTGGAACCTTTCGAGGCTATTCCGCCTCTATGTGGCAGCCTCACTGGCCTCGCTGCTTTTGTTCGCGCTATCGGGCGTCTCCGAGGCTATTCGGCAACCGCTGCTGACCCTGGCTGGAGTCCATTGGGTCTTCTTCTTTCTGCTTCTCCTCACGGTGCTACGGTCCAAACGTGGATACCCACTTCTTGCCGCGGTGACGGGGTGGGAAATTGTCGCAAGTCTCGGCTTTTGGTCCGGCTTCAAAACCCCGCTCTTCTACCTGGTGCTGGCCCTGTTCACCGTAGACTCAAGGCTCACCTTCAAGAGGCTGGCCGTCGGTTCGGCGTTTGTCGTGGCATTGATCTTCCTTGGCTGTGTCTGGACGAGTATCAAGGGGCCCTACCGCGAGTTCCTCAACGAGGGCACGGGCCAGCAGGCTGTTCTGGTTTCGCCCGGGCAGAGGGTGGCCGAGCTGGGCCATCTTCTGGCTGGCTGGAGCCTGGAAGACCTGCCCGACGGGTTGGAGCGACTTGCCGAGCGTATCTCTTACGTGGAATACTTTGCGGCGGTCCTTGGCTATGTCCCGGCCGTCGTCCCCTACCAGAACGGCCTTATTTGGCGCACGGGCGTCGAGAACCTCATCCCGAGGCTATTCTGGCCGGGGAAGCCGGCGCTAAACGATTCCGACATCACACGGCGGTATACGGGGATTATGGTCTCTGGCGCAAATGAGGGTACCTCCATCGGCATCGGCTACATGGCCGAAAGCTACGTGGATTTTGGCCCCTATGGCATGTTTGTGCCTATTTTCCTGCTGGGGATTTTGTGGGGCGGGATTTATGCCTATTTCGTCTCGCGCCCCCACCCGGCGGCGGTTAATTATGCCTTTGCAGTTACCGCGCTCATGGACTCCGTAAGCGTCGAAACCTCCGCAACCAAGATAGTGGCAGGACTGGTGCTGGGATTGCTGTTCCTTGGGCTCTTGCTCCGGTACTTCATGCCAAAGGTGGAGGCTTGGCTCTCGGCTGGTTCCGTGCCCGCACCGGAGCTGCCGGTTGAGCAGGGTCTTGCCGGGGAGAGAGGGGGAAAAGCAGTGGGATCGACTAAATCCCTCCAACACCTCAACTATTAATGGCCATACGCACACTTCATATCGTCGCGAGCCTCAAGCGAGACCAGGGAGGGCCTGCTGTCAGCGTGCCCCGGTTGTGCGAGGCCGTGGCGGCTCTTGGCGCACAGGTGGGGCTCGTGTCGCAAAAAGCCGGCAGCTCTCCGGGCGCCTACCTTCTGCCGGAGACCGGATTGGTTCGCACCCGGCTGACCGCTCAACTCCATGTCATGGGACGGCAGCTTCCTTATTCGCCATTCTTTAAGAGAGCCGTGAGGGAGGAATTTACAGCGCAAAAGGCCCAGGTTATTCATTCACACGGTCTTTGGCTACCCTGCAACCATTCCGCTGCCCGATGCGCTAAAGAGCTTGGAGTTCCCCTTGTGGTCCATCCCCGCGGCATGCTGGAACCTTGGGCGCTTTCGTACCGGGCCTGGAAAAAGCGGCTCGCATGGAAGCTTTACCAGCAAAGAGATCTGGAAACTGCGGCTTTATTTATCGCGACCTCCCGGCAGGAGGCGGAGTCCATCCGATCCGTTGGGCTGCGGCAGCCTGTTGCGGTCATCCCGAACGGGGTGGACCTGCCACCGTCGCCTTCTGGTCCAAAGCAGAGGCAAGATGTTCGAACCGCTCTTTTCCTGTCCCGCATTCACCCTAAAAAAGGACTTCTCAACCTTGTGTCCGCCTGGGCAGAGGTAAAACCTGACGGGTGGCGGGTGGTCGTAGCCGGGCCGGACGGAAACGGCCATCGGTTGGAAGTCGAGAGAGAAGTTCGTGATGCGGGGCTTGCCCATGTGTTCGAATTTGCCGGACCCGTGGCCGGCGAGGCGAAAGAGAGCCTTTACCGCAACGCGGATTTATTCGTCCTTCCAACGTTTAGCGAAAACTTCGGCATCGTGGTCGCTGAAGCGCTCAGCTACGGCATCCCCGTAATCACGACACGCGGGGCGCCCTGGGAGAGTCTGGTCACACACGGGTGCGGATGGTGGACCGAAATAGGGGTTGGACCACTGGCTGAGGCTATTCGAGAGGCTACCGCGCTTAGCGATGGAGAACGTATGGCGATGGGGATGAACGGCAGGCGTTTTGTTGAAGCTGCTTTTTCATGGCCGGAAGTCGCGCGGCAGACTATCGCCGCCTACGAGTGGATACTGGGTCTTGCCGGGAAGCCGCCTTTTGTAGTGACTGACTGAGTGGACCGTGGCGGCGCCAATAACCATCCACTGCAAAAGGGGCGCTGTTGCGTGAATCCATTGAATTCTACCTTTGGTTTTGACTTCGGGAGGTGATCTCGTGTCTATAATACTTGGCATTAATGCCTTTCACCCCGATTCGGCGGCGTGCCTGGTGATCGATGGGGTTCTGCAGTCCGCTATCGCAGAGGAGCGGCTCGGGTCGAGGCTGAAACACTCGCCTCACTTCCCGGAAAATGCCATCCGGCGGGTTTTAGGAGATGCCGGAGTTCGGCTGAAGGATGTAACGCATGTGGCTTTTGCGCGGGATACTAAAGCAAATCTGCCGGCCAAAGCGGCCTATGTTTCCAGGCACCCGTTGAAATCTGCTCGCGCGGTTCTCGAACACGTGCGCAGGAATTCAAAAACCCGGGACATCATCCACGAACTCGCTCGCATTTGCGATGCCGACCCATCCGAAGCCAGATTCGAACAATGCAATGTCGAACATCATTTGGCTCACATCGCCAGCGCCTACTACCTTTCCCCCTTCGACTCCGTGACGGCGGGTTTCTCTTATGACGGTTCAGGGGATTTTGCAACGATGATGGCGGCAAGATGCGAGGGCAACGAGATTAAAATCCTGGGCCGGGTGTATTTGCCTCACAGCATGGGCGCCTTTTACACGGCGTTATGCCAGGTTATAGGCTTTGACGTATTCGGCGAGGAATACAAGGTCATGGGGCTTGCGCCATACGGTGAGGACAGCTATGCGGATGAAATGAGAGACCTTGTACGTATTGAGGAAAAAGGGTGGTTTAGGCTCAACGCCCCTTATTTTGAAATGCATGACGGCAGCGCGAGCGGCGTTTTTGACGAAGACGGCCGGATTCTTATGGGGCGGTTATTCTCTGCGCGCCTGGCCCAACGGCTGGGTGGGGTTCGAAAAAGAAGCGAGCCCCTGGGAAAACGTGAAAAAGACATCGCCAGATCATGCCAGGCACGCTTCGAGGATATTGCAATCCACTGCATGAACCGGCTTCACGACATCACCGGAACCGACAATCTGGCCATGGCTGGGGGATGCGCTCTAAACGGCGTCACGAATGCGAGAATATTGAGGGACACCCCGTTTACAAAACAATACCTGCAATGCGCCTCATCGGATGACGGCACGTGTATCGGAGCGGCTTATTACTGCTGGCACTCGGTGCTGGGGCAAAAAAAGCGTTTCCACATGACCCACGCCTACTGGGGGCCGGAGTATACGACTGAGCATCTTCGAAAGGTCGCCGAAGGCTGCGGCTGCCCTGTGCGTCATTGCGAGGACGAGCAAAGCCTTTTGCGGTCGGTGGTTGGCTATCTCGTCCAGGGACTGGTTGTCGGATGGTACCAGGGCAGGAGCGAGTGGGGGCCGCGAGCGTTGGGGAACCGGTCTATTCTGGCTAATCCCACCCTTCCGAATATGAGGGACACCATCAATGCGAAAATCAAAAGGCGTGAGTCCTTCAGGCCCTTCGCGCCCACTGTCTTGAGAGAACTGGTGGGGACATACTTCGAGCAGGACATCGAAAGCCCCTTCATGATGCATGTGGTAAAAATCAGGCCGGAGTGGCGCGAGAAGCTGCCCGCGATAACCCATGTAGATGGCACGGGCCGTTTGCAGTCCATGTCCCGAAACGACAATCCTCGTTATTATGACTTAATCGAACTCTTTCGACGAGAAACTGGCGTGGGAGTGCTTTTGAACACAAGCTTCAATGAGAACGAGCCGATCGTCGATACTCCAGAACAGGCCATGGCGTGCTTTCTACGCACGGATATGGATGTGCTTTGCCTGGGTGACTTCGTAATTGTGAAGCCCGATGCTAAAATTGATGGTGACGGGCGCTGAGGTCCTTTGTCTTCACGACGGTGGGTCGGGCTTTGGAATTCGTATTTGTTCCGCCTCGGACTTCTCGATGACCGCCACTTATTGCCGGTCATGTCATTCTATAAACACGTGACCCTTTTGAAGATTGGAAAAATCAAGGTTGCCAGAAGGGCCGGTATTCAGGCTACCAGGCAAAAGCGATGCATCTCCAAATGTCTAAAAATCTCCCTTCCATCTCTATCATTACGGCTGTCCGAAACGGCGCTGAAACGCTCCATGATTGCATCGCAAGCGTCAGTTGTCAGACGGTCAGAGCTGAGCATGTAATCATCGACGGCGGTTCGACCGACGGCGCCCTGGATGTGATCGAAGAGTACCGCCGCGATCTCGCCACAGTCGTCTCCGAACCGGACCGGGGCGTCTATGACGCCATGAACAAGGGAATCCGGCTGGCCTCGGCGGACGTTGTTGGCATCCTGAATGCGGATGACTTTTATTCTCACCCCGAGGTGCTCGAAAGGGTGGCTCAAGCGTTTATCGATAGTCGGGTGGCGTGCTGCTACGCGGACCTCAACTATGTGGATCGTCTTTACACCAGCCGCGTCATTCGGGCGTGGCGCTCGGGCCGCTACGACACGAGAAGTTTTTACTGGGGCTGGATGCCGCCTCACCCCACGTTTTTTGTGCGAAAAGAGGTCTACGAGAGGCTCGGCGGGTTCAACCTCGCGATGGGTTCGACGGCCGATTATGAACTCATGCTTCGGTTTCTGGTCAAACACGGGCTGCCGGCAGTCTACATTCCCGAAGTGATAGTGAACATGCGCTGCGGCGGCATGAGCAACGCAACTATCAAGGGCCGCATCAAAGCCAATCGCATGGACCGCAAGGCATGGAAGGTGAACGGCCTCAAACCATATCCGTGGACCCTTTTCATGAAGCCGATGCGAAAAATCGGGCAATACCTTCGGACCTAAGGTCCTTTTCCTCTTCCAATCCGCATTCAAGCGGCCCTTTTGGCGCCTGCGTATTATTGAAGCTCTTTTTTTACCTTCCATGTCCGTCGTCGAACGGACTCTGTAGTTGATTCCAAGGTTCTTGCATTGCCTTCCTTCATGGGGCTAACGCCATGAAAAGCACATTAGCGCTCTTTCTCACATGTCTCCTCCTAAGCCTTCTTCTAACGCCTTTAGTATCAAAAATCGGGATTCGTTTCGGGATCGTGGATATCCCTTCCAAGAGAAAAGTCCACAACGTCCCGATTCCGCGCATAGGCGGCGTAGCTATCTTCTTTTCCTTTCTCCTGCCGCTGGCCGGCTGGATGTTCTATTCCGGGCGACTCAACGAGGGATTTTTCGATCCCGGTGTTTTCTGGGTCATGGGCGGAGCGGCGGTTGTATTTCTCCTGGGGCTCCTGGACGATATTTTCAGACTGAGGCCCTCCGTAAAATTCGGAGTCCAGATCTTAGCGGCGCTCATGGCCTGGCACGGCGGACTTACAATTTCCAACATTGTACTTCCCCCGGGGATCGGCATACATCTTGGTTGGTTTTCCATTCCGGTTACGGTCTTCTGGTTTTTGCTCGTAGTTAACGCCATAAACCTTATAGACGGGCTGGACGGCCTGGCCGCGGGGGTTTCGCTGTTTGTCTGCCTGGCTTTGCTCCTGCTGGGCATCATGCACGGGAACTACCAGTTATCGATACGACTTGCGGCGCTTGCCGGGGCCTCTCTTGGCTTTCTTTACTTTAACTTCAACCCGGCATCGATATTTATGGGCGATAGCGGCAGCTATTTCCTCGGCTTTATGATCGCGGCGCTAAGCATTGCTGGGTCGGTCAAAAGCCAGGCCGCCGTCGCCATCCTGGTTCCCGTGGTGGCCCTGGGCGTGCCGCTATTCGATACGATCCTGGCGCCGATAAGACGGTTCGCAATGGGTAAAGACCCCTTCCTGCCGGATAAAGGCCATATACACCACAAGCTTTTAGCCATGGGCATGACTCAACGGCGAGCGGTTCTCGTCATCTATGCCGGAACGGCCTGCCTCGGTTTTATTGCCCTTCTGCTCGTCTATGCCCGAAGCTGGCAGTCGGGGCTGATCCTGGTTTTTCTGGGCGTCGCAGCGGCCTTTACCGCACAGAAAATCGGCTACATCAAACATATCGCCGTAAGCGCGGTAATCCGCTGGATGAACGACGTAGTGGACGCAGTCGGCCTCAAGAAAGACCGGCGCAAATTCCTCTACTGCCAGGTCTGCATCGGCCGGTCCGAAAACCATGCCGAGCTGTGGCATTGTATAACCGATGCGGCGGAACTTCTAAAGATCGACAGCGCCGAACTCGATCTCAACGACTGGACGACGTGCGGCCATTACCATTGGGAGGCGAACGGATGCCGGGATATGTGCCATAACGGAAACGGCAAGGAATTCATGTCTCTCCAGTTGCCTCTAAGGACCGATAAGGTCAATTACGGGATGCTGCGCTTTTCCAAGGACCTGGTGGAGCAGCCGATCAAACGGCACACCTTGAAGCGGATAGAAAATCTGCGGTGGGACATCGTGCAAAAGCTAAAGGAGTTGGACGGGGAGAGCTAGACAAGGCGGAGACTCGAGACACGGATGAACACGGATGAACACGGGGATGGAACCCACTATCCCGGGCCAGTTGCCGCATGGACTTTTGCCGTTTCTGGTCGCCGTTTCTTTTGCCGCTCCTCGTTTCCGTTTCTCGTTGCCGCTTTGCGGCCCAATACAGCCCCGTGGTATATTCCTTGGCCATGCCGCTCTTTAGCCATTCCGCTCTTTTACAAATGAATAGGACCGCTTCGCACTTCCGATCGCCAATCACTGCTCTTTGCTGTTAATACGCCGTTACCATGCTGTTACCATGCTGTTACCATGCTGTTACCATGCTGTTATTCACGCTGATACCCATGCTGTTAGCCGGCTGTTCTTTTGGGGCTATGAATCGAGTATGATAAGAAAAATCAGTGGGTTGTAAAATGCACGGCTGTGTTTTTCCCTGTATTATCAGCAGTGGAGGTTTTTGTTTCCCCTTCGCTGCCGGCCCCCGGTAAGTGTTCGCAGCCGCTGAGATCATGAAGAGACCCAAGCTGATAAGCCATCTCGAAAAACATGGCGCATACCTCTGGCAATGCGCAGGAAAAGAGCTACGAGGAACTGCTCGAATCCCTTAGAATCGGGGCCGAAGATATGCTGAGCGCGCAAATCCCCTTCGAGCCGGGAGCGCAGATGACCACAATCGAAATTCCCGATCCCGATTGGGCGGCGTAACTTTGCACCAAGTGTAAATCCGTGTCCATCCGTGTAAATCTGTATACCCGTGTCTATCCGTGTCCGCTTTTCCAATAACCAGGCAACCAACAAATGATAGACATCCACAGCCACATTCTCCCCGGTCTGGACGATGGCCCGAAAGACCTCGAAAAGAGCCTTGCCATGGCCAGGATCGCCGTAGCCGGCGGAATAGAGCACATAGTATGCACGCCGCACTGGGTGGCCCGCGCGTTTGAAAATACCAGGGAAATGGTAATCCGGGCGGTCGAAGAATTCCAGAAGAAGCTCACTCAAAACGGGATCGCGCTCCGGGTGCATCCCGGCGCGGAATTGCACCTAGACCCGGATTTACCCCGAAAGATCGAATCGGGCGAGGTAGCGACCCTAAACGATACGGGCCGCTACGCGCTAATCGAGCTGCCCGACATTTGCCTTCTGCAAAACCTCGGGCGGTTTTTCGGGAGTCTGCTCGACCGGGGGATAACCCCGGTCATAAGCCATCCGGAGCGAAACCTAGCCCTGCTAAGAGCGCCGAGCTATCTCCACTCGTGGGTGGAGATGGGAGTTCTCGCGCAGGTGACGGCGGCTAGCGTTTCGGGACGGTTTGGACCGCAAATCGAGCGGTTTTCGCTCTTTCTTCTCGAACACCTCCTGGTGCACGTCATTGCAACCGATGCCCACGACCCGCAGATGCGCGCGCCGGTCCTACTGGATGCTGTGGAACGGGTCCAGCGGCTATTGGGGCCGGAGGCTGCCCAAAAGATGGTCAAAGAAACGCCCCGGCAAATCCTTTCCGGAAACCGGGTTTTGGCCGGCGCGCCTTTGCCGCTCGTGCGGAGCTCGGGTGGGGCTTCGCTATCGAAAAAGATATTTTCCTTCCTCGGGCTAACGGGCAGAGGCTACATCCTGTAGGCCGAAGTTGCGATGGAAAATCAGCCATGACAGATCCGACTTCGCAGATTTTGAGGCAGGGGGCCTTACTCTTTTTCCTGGCGTTGCTTCTTAGCGGCTGCGGCTCCCTCGATTCCTGTTCTCCGTACCAGCCGGCCAGGGTGGTCATACTCCAGGGGTTCACCAGGGGGAAGCCTGCCGATTTCAAAAAGATAAAGCAGGGGCTCGAAACGGCGCTAAAAGCGGAAAAGGCCGGAAAGACGGAGGCCTTTTTACAAGGGATGAAGAAGGCCAGGGCGGATGCCGCAAAATTTTTGAGCTCTTCAGCCGAGTATAAAGTTTCGGATAAGACCACCTACCAGTTTCTAGCCGACCGGCTGGCCGATGCGCCCGCCTATCCCGAGCCGATGAACGCCGAAATGCTCATGAAGCTCGAATCCTGCGCCAGCTCAAAGAGCTGCGGGCAGAAGGCCTGGGATGAAACGGTTTGCCGCGGCAAATTCGATGCAAACGCGCTGCTCGATCCCGAAGCGATCGAAAAAGGGCTCGATCTTATGCTTGCCGACTGGGGCGAGACTTCGTTTGCCGTAGACGGAGAACTGGTGCGGCATGTGGGATACTTTCTAAAATATTTCGCCCTCTGCGATACGGACAGGACCAACCGCGTGATCGAAAGGAGCCGAAAGTATCTTCCCTATATCCAGGAAGTGTTTGTAAAAAACAACCTCAATGAAGATATCGCCTTCGCGGTGCCCTTTGTCGAGTCGGGTTTTACCACTTCGGCGCTCTCCAACGCGGGCGCCCTCGGGATGTTTCAGTTCATGCCGGCGACGGGAAAAGACTACGGGCTAAATGTTGGGGCAAACGGCGCGGACGAGCGGCTCGATTGGAAAAAGACCGCCGAGGCCGCCGCGCGCTATCTCGACAGAAACCGCAACGTGTTCGGTTCGAGCGTTCTGGCCCTTGGCTCCTACCATCACGGATCTCTTAAGGTCATGCAGGTGCTCATGCGGGTCGCCCAAAGATCGAAGGTGAGGTCGTTTAGGCCGATATTCGAACGCGGGGAACTCGAGCCCTATTCGAAGGAGTACATCCCGCAGTGTCTGGCCGCAGCCTATCTCTACCGCTATATGAAGCAGGCGCATCTTAGCTGTTTGCCAAAAGAAGATGTGCGCTACGTAGCCATCCGGCAGAATGTGGCGGTAAAAAAACTCGCCGGACGCTACAAAGATCTCCTGGCCGCAAATAAAGATTTAACCAACGCCGACCGAATCTATTGCTATGTGAGCACCGGCGGCTATGCCCTGATTACGGAGGCCAAAGGCTGCGGGCTTAGGGCCGGCGGTGTGCGGGCGGCTCTTGATCGGAAGCGGGTGAAAGCGGTTAAAGCGGCTGCGCCGGCAAAGGTGTGCGGGGCCAAATATTGCGCCGCGGAACCGGTCGAGGAAAAGCATGACAAAAGCTGCGGGAGCGCCGCCGCCATGGCGAAAGAGGGCCGCAAATCCTTTTGCACGGTGATGTATACCTTTCAGAAAGGAAATTCTCTGGCGCTTCTCGCAAAGACCTTCGGAGTCGATTTACACTCGATTTTAGACGAGCCCCTGAACAGCCGCTACAAGGAGCGTTATCCGCGCCAGCCGAGCCCCGGGGATATTATCGCCATTCCACGGCTTGCGCCGACTACCGCCATCGTATCTTCCGGAAAGTCCGGGGCGGGGCCGGGCTACAGCTTCTATACGGGAAAAAATCAAACGCTTACGGAAATCGCTTCGAAGCTCTCCGAAACGTTTAGCTCGTCTGAGGCGCAGAAAAGCGATGCGGGCCTATCCGGGAAAAATATTTCCGCCGAGCGTATCCTCTACTGGAATCGGGATCGCCTGCCACCCGGAGTAGGTGTCGGGGACCCTTTGCCCGCCGGCATCGCTCTTTTTATCGTAAGTGATTTTCGTTGAGAAGCGTTGGAAAAACTGCTAGTGTTGTGTCCCGTAAATTCTTGTATATATACAATATATGCGATCCTTCCGAAGGTCGTCATTCCGGCAGGATTTTAGCCGGAATCCATGTTTTTAGAAATATCGAAGAACTTAAGGGATGTCACACTAAGTATCCGGCAAGGATACTAATATTGGAGTAGGAATGATCAGGTCGATTATCTTTTTGATTGTCGCCGGGGTCGTGGCTGTCACGAGCTCCTGTGGAGGCCGGGCGCCAAGCGATCGAAAGCCCGTCGCCGTGGTAAACGGCTATGTCATAACCGCCGACGATTTTCGACAGGAGCTCGCGCTATACCAACGCTTTCACAATATTTCAGCGCTTAGCGTCGAAGATAAGCAGCGAATTCTTGATGAGCGGATAAGACAGGAACTCTTTATCCAGCAGGCCGTAAAGCTTGGTCTGGACAAAGACCCCGGGTTCAGGCAAACGATCGAAAGATATTGGGAACAGACTCTTATCTCCTCCCTTATAAAGAAGCAATTGGCCGGCGATAACGCTACGATTGTGACCGAGGAAGAAATCGACCAGGCATGCAAGAAGTTGCCGCCTCAAGTGCAGGCAAACCCTGCCGCTCTTAAAGCGATGAGGGAGCAGCTCGCAAAGCAGATTCGCGAGGAAAAGAAAGCGAAGCTGCTCGATGATTGGTCTCAGAAGCTCTGGAATAAAGCGAAGATCACTGTGTACAAGCAGAATGTAACGGATCTGCGATGACGTTTCCTGCCGCGGAAAGGGTTTGCTGCATGGCGGAAGAAAGCACAAAAAAGAGTCAACGCCGTATCACCTACATCTACAAAGAATACCAGCGAGGCTTCATCGTGAAGTTTTGCGCGGTAGCCCTGGGGGCCATTTGCATTGCAAGCCTTCTTTTGTTTATTCTTTCGCGTGATACGATAACGGCCACCTACAGGTATCATCACCTTGCGCTGCAGAGGACCTCGGAGGCCATTTTGTGGCCTCTTTTGATCACCAACGCGATTGTGTTGGTTTGTTTTCTGGTAGCCACCATCATCGTTACAAAGTATGTGTCCCACAAAATCGGAGGCCCGCTCTGGAAGTTTGGAAAAAAAATCGAAGATATCGGACAGGGCGATTTAAAAGTTGAAATCCATCTGCGGCGAAATGACCAGCTAAAAGATTTTGCTTCCCAGATAAACCTCATGACTCGGAACCTCAGGGAAAAGGTGTGCGAAGTGGAGGGGCAGGCAGCTCTTCTGAGAATAAAGGCGCAGTCCCCCAACGGCCTGGAGGAAGGACTGGGAGATGATGTCGAGCGCCTCTGCCAGACCATTTCCCGCCTTTTTAAGACTCAGTGAGTGTGAAATAAATAGACGTGCATCCGATCCCCTCTCACATCTCCAAGCTCTACCTCCTGGTTTTCATCCTGGCCGTGGCGACGTTTATCGCCCCGCGAGGCGCCAGGGCGCAAGAGGGCGTGCTCACCTCGACATATTGCACCCTTTACTACAGCGACCAGGCCCAACTGGACGAATTTTCCTCAAAGATTCATGGCGGCGCTTTTTTGCGCAAATTCGACCAGATTTTGGTGGGAAGAGTCGGGATGTCCAACGAATCCGATCTCGCCCAATACCTCGATCAGTTATTCAAAAGAGTTCAACTGGTGCTGGCCATGCCTTTGCCAGGGGTGCGCGTCGAAATCCGGATACACAGAAGTCAAGAGGGGGTGGAGAGGACCTTCGCTCAATTGACCGGCAGATCCACCAATGCGCCGGCATTTTACTGGTACCGGACCAACACTATTCATATCCAGACCGGATACCTCACCGTGGGGATGCTGGGCCATGAAATGGGACACTGCATCCTCGATCACTATTTTGCAATTCAACCCCCGGTAAAAATCGCCGAGATGCTCTGCCACTACGTGGATAGGCAACTCTCCTCGGGAACCGATACGGGGGGCTTAATCACGTCGAAAGATTACTGAAAGATTACTGATGGAAATCCTCCGTTAGTCTCCCTGGAAAACCTCGATTCAGCCCCCCCCCGTAGACTAAAATAGCGCAACCTATCTATCGGCAGGACAATTTTTCCACGGCGTTCATCATTTCCACTACCCTGTGCTCGTACAAATGATCCCGCAGGGTGCGGCGCCTGGCATTCATGGCTATTTCGTTTCGCTCTCTTTCATGTTCGAGATAGTATCCGATCTTGTAGATAAGATCCGATTCATCGTTGAACCGGATCAACTCGTCGTCTGAATAGAGCGGGGGCAAAAGCTCCCGGTTATCGAGCAGTTGAAAGCAGCCCAGGCCCGCGATCTCAAATGTCCTGGGATTTACGAGATCCCCCCCGATGGCGTCGGGGTCGAGCGAGGAGTGGATATTGAGGTTAACGTTGGTATTCCTGTAGATAAGGCGAGCCTGGGCCTGGGTGATGCGTCGTTTTCCCGACACCACGCCCTGAACGGGGTAGTTGTTCCATCCCTCGCCGTAAATCTTTAAGGGGAATCGGGCTGCGAGCCTGCGGAATAACCCGACGCGGTTGGGGTAGGGCGCGCCCATAAACGAGACGTCCATCCTGGAGGCCCGCCCGGTTGGAAATTCTTCGATATTGTGATTGTAGGCAGCCGGGAGGTAATAGTGATTGTGGACGCCGATTTGCGCCAACGCCTGCGCAAACCCCTCTTTTTGAATGGAAAAAAAGATGTCGAAATGGGCGGCGATATGTCTCCAATAGGTCATGACCCGAAAATCTTCCACAAACCAATAGGTTGTAATTACACCCGACTTCCGCAGCCCTCTCAGAATGGTTTCATCGGAAAGTGGCGCCTGGGCGATTCCAACCACGAGGTCGGGTTTTCTTCGATCGATTTCGCCGACCAGCACCTTTTTTAGAGTCTTGATAAATGCCGCTTTTCGGCTTTCGTCTCCGGATGTTCGGGCAATAAAGAATTCATTGGCGAAAAGCGAAAAGTCGATGAATGTCGTATCGTAGCCAAGGCCCATAAATGCCGAGGCCGTCGCCCGGGCCACAGGCAGGGACCCCCCGGCCACAGGACCTGCGATAAGCACTTTCATCGGTTTTCCCGTGGCGTGGGGCCGGGACCTTCCGGGGTTTCCAGGAAAAAAACCGGCAGACTCAAAAGCTTTCCGGCCATATCGCCGATTTTATAGGGAGAAAAAGCGCCGTCCTCGAATAGGCGAATCTCCGAGGGGTCGCCCGAAAGGAGACGAAGAAGCGGGGCAAGCCGGCCGGGTTCGGGCAGTTTTTCCGAAGACCCCGCGAGCAAGAGCAGGGTCTTTAGCGCGAGGCCTCTTTTTACCGGGTCGCCGGCTTGTAACTGCGAAACGATCGGGTCCAAAAAATCCCGCAAAAGCCCCGGTCTTTTTTGCGCAAGCCTTGCTACTCCCCACATTACGCCGCGCTCAAGCAACCCGTTTTCCAGCGGGTTGCCGTTTTCGTCGATGTATGACAAAAGGATCCGATGGTATTCGCAGGCCAGGGTTTCGTTTTCGGCCATTATTTCCCCCATGGCCTCGGGGGCCCCCCAGCCGATCCCCCCCGATTCGTCGTTTAGGCTCCAGATGAGGCGTCGCATGATTTCCCGGGCAGCCTCGATGTCCGTTGCAGCGATTGCCGACACGGTGATTCCCACCCCCCTTATCGCCCTCCACCTTGTCAGTTCGTCGAGTGCGGCCAGAAAGCCGAGGAGAGGATTGATGATTTTGATCGGGGCGATATCGAGGTTTTCGAGAGCCTTTTCGAAATCGCAAGACCCAAGGAGAGCGCAAACGAGCTTTTTTACGGCAAATCCGCCCGGTCCAGCAGATCTTTTTTTGGCCGCATTGCCAAAGGTCTCTACAGCCATCGTCTGTTAAGCCTGTGCGGATGGTTTTCCGCTCTATCGGGGAAGGACCGCCGCGCCCCGCATGAAATACAGGTAGAAGGCGAGCTGGATCATGCCGCTCGAAATATGGCCGGTTTCAATCAGGTGCGGCACATCTTGCAGGGGCAGCCGCACGATTTCTATGTCTTCTCCAGGGTCGGGGTGCGGTTGGCAAGCAGAGCGGGCATTTTGGGCCAGGAAGAAATAGCAGCGGTTATCCATCACTGCCGGCTGAGGAAAACAGGCGCCCAGGGAGGTAAATCCCGTGGCCTCGAAGCCTGTTTCCTCCCTTAGTTCGCGTTCTGCCGCAACCGCCGGGGACTCATCTCCTGCGTCGATCAGCCCCCCGGGAAGCTCAAGGCAGACCCCCTCTATTCCATGGCGGTACTGATTGACCATTACCACCTCACCGCTCTGTGTAAGGGGCAGCACGATGACGAAGTCTTTTAGGGAAATCGACTTCACCCGCATCGCGGCGCCGGTGCGAGGAGAGATGGCGGTTTTGGTGTGGACCTTGAAAATTCCATGGTCTTCCGGGGCCATTCGCTCCAATACGTTCCATTTACGGACCATTGTCGAGGTCTTTCCCAATTTTTCGCTCATGGTTGTAAATCACCGCTCCATCTTGTAAACAGGGCGTGTTCGATGCCGAAAAAGTCGAATATCTTTCCGATCGTCTGGTCGATGATGTCCTCGATCGTTTGGGGCCGATGATAGAAAGATGGTATCGGAGGAAGGATATGGGCCCCCATGTCGGCGGCCATGGTCATAAGCCGCAGGTGTCCCTTGTGAAGCGGCGTTTCCCTGACTACGAGGCAGAGCTTTCGCTTTTCCTTTAACACCACGTCGGCGGCCCGCACCAGGAGGTTGTCGCCGTAAGAATTGGCGATGGCCGACAAAGACTTTATCGAGCACGGGGCAACTATCATGCCTTCGGTCAGAAAAGAGCCGTTGGCGATGGGGGCTGCGATGTCGTTACAGTCGTAGACGAAATCGGCCATCGGCAGCAGTTGGTCAAGCGAGTCGGGGGCTTCGATTGCGATGGTGAGCCTGCCGCCCCCGGAGATGACCAGGTGGGTCTCGTAATCGGTATCCGCCAGGTGTTTAAGGCACCTGAGGCCGTATATCACCCCGCTTGCGCCGGTAATTGCGACGACGATGCGCTTTTTCATTCTTCTCCTACCCCGAATTAACCCGATTTTCGGATCCTCTATATCAATAAACACTCCTTTGTACAACAGGGGCTTCTGCAATCGGGTTTGCAACCTGTTCGGGGCCGACCGCGCCGGTGTGGTTGCTTTCGAGTCCATGCATCGGAAGGACTCGATGGCCGCCCCGGCAAGTCGCAACCGGGGTAGTAAAGCGGGCGAGTTATTTTATCCGCGCGCAGGACAGTTGCCGCTTAAACGGCTCGGGCTCTAGAGCCAGTAGACGAGCGGAGCGGATAAATGCTCCAGCATCCGTTCGAATGGCGACCTGCTCTCCCACTTCTTTACAGTGATCTTTTTGGACTTTGCGAGCTCCTTTGTAAACAGTGTGTCCATCTTTTCCGCGAAACTGCGGCTAAGGATAACGGCGTTTAGCTCGTTATTTCTCAGGATGCTCCAAAAATCCAGGTTGGTCGATCCAATCGTTGACCAAACTCCGTCGATTACCGCGGTTTTCGCGTGCAATAGGACGCCCGTTCGTTCGTAGAGTTTGACCCCGGATTTTAGCAGCCGCCCGTAATAACTGCGCCCCCCGTATAGGGCCAGCCTCGAATCGCTTCTGTGGGGCAAGATGATCTTTACGTCCACGCCGCGAAGCGCCGCTACGGCAAGCGCCTCCCGGAGCTGTCTGTCGGGGACGAAATAGCTGCAGGTAAGATGAATCGAATGGCGCGCCGAGGATATGGCGGCAAGGTAGGCGAGATAGTTATCCCGGTTTTTTTCTCCCCAGGTGCTGCCGACAGCCATTACGAGATCGTCGCCTTCGGGAGCTGGGGGCAGGAAGCCGCTATTTTCGACAATGGGCGGTCCCAGTTCTTTTTTCCAGGTATCCAGGAAAAGTTTTTGGAACCTGGCAACGACTGGTCCTTTAATTTCTACGTCGGTATCGCGCCATGGCAACTCTTTGCCCGCCGTGCCCGGCAGAGGCCCGGCGGTTTCTGCGCAAATGTCCGAGATATTCGCGCTCCCGATAAAAGCCGTTATACCGTCAACGATTGCAAGCTTGCGATGGTCCCGGTGAACCAGGGACCACCTGCCGGCAAAGGGCAGCACACTGAGAGGATTTATCGGATTAAACGGCAGCACCGCGATGCCCCCCGTGGTGAGGCGCTGGAAAAAGGAGGGGGGAGTGGCGATAGACCCTATGCTGTCATAGATAATGTTTACGTGGACTCCTTGGGCTGCCTTTTGCAGCAGAAGGTTCGCAAGAAAATAACCGGCCCTGTCGGCGGAAAGAGTGTAGGTTTCGATATCGATATTTTTTTTGGCATTCCGGATCTCTTTGAACATGGCGGTGTAAGCCGTAGGTCTATCCGGAAGAAGGATTACCCTGTTTCCCGAAACCAGTGGGTGTCCGCTTATCGCTTCTTGAACGGCCAGGAGGTGTTCGAGGCTGGCTGTTTCGAAAGATTTATGCCCGGGCCCCCCCTGGACAGCCGCCGCCTCGGTTGCGGTGAGCGGTTCGGGGGCGCCGACACCAGTTGGGGAAATCCCTTGCTCCGAGCGGTAAGAGCCAAACGCCGGACCCACCTGCGGAACGCTCAGGCAGCCGTTTGATAAAAGCGCTGCCAGAAGGGTTGAAACCAGGGCGAAAAGCTTGACTGTGGCGGCTCGATTACATGGTCGCATGTGTGGCCCTTTAAAAATGCGGTTGCGCCGGAGTCGAGGACATCCGATTTCTTGACCCGCAGATGGCCCGGGCCGGCTAGCGGGCATTTGCGTCTAGAGCGGATATTCTGCGTCGACGAAACAGCGTGTGAACGACTGTATAGTCACAAGCCTCGAAGGGCAAGGCCCCGAGGGGAGGCCCGCTCGCTTGACAAACATGGCCGCTGCTCCCAGCTATAGCCGATCGCAAGCGAGTTCTTATTCGTCTTGCCTTGCGCCTTACCTCTTCTTTTCTCCTCCGGAGGTTGCCGTGCCCAAAGAATACCCCGGAAAACCTGGAGAACGCAAGCCTCCCGCCGCTGCCGCGGGTAAAACAGGAGATCCCCCCGAGAGTGTGCCGGTCGTTCTGCGCATCAACGGAAAAGAGCATCGGCTTAGCATCGATACGCGCACGACGCTGCTCGATTGCCTGCGTGAGACAATCCACCTGACGGCACAAAGAAGGGGGGCGATCACGGACAATGCGGCGCGTGCACGGTGCACGTAAATGGCAGGCGCGTTAATTCCTGTCCTACTCTTGCCCTGGTACACGATGGCGAGGAGATAACGACCATCGAGGGGGGCTGGGCGCACCGGATGAATTGCACCCCATGCAGGAGGCGTTCATCGCACAAGACGGATACCAGTGCGGGTACTGCACATCGGGACAGATCATGTCGGCGGTAGCACTCCTCACGGAGCCGTGCGGGCCAGACGATGCTGATGTCGGGGAGCTTATGAGCGGCAACATCTGCCGCTGCGGGGCTTACTCCAATATCGTTGCCGCGATCCAGGAAGTTCGCAAAAAAAGTTGACCCGGGCGTTGATCGCCAGGTGAAGCTGGAGGCGTCGCGAGATGCACCTATTTGCATTCATTAGACCCCGGGATACGCAGGCGGCGATAGAAGACCGCCGCCCGGGCAAAGACCGCGCAGCAGGGCGCAGACATCCGGTTCCTGGCAGGTGGAACGACGCTTGTCGGTACTACGGCCAATACGTAGCACTCGCTGTGGCGGATACGTTTGAGACAGCATAAGCGGCTGCGGACGCGGTTTGCGTGACATACGAGCAGCAACCGCCAAATGTTTCGACCGAGCTCCGGGCAGACGAGGATCCGGAAACGGTTATGGCGACATTCGGGCCCCAGAAAAGATTGGAAAGCGAGCGCGGAGACGCCGAGGCAGCGTTTGCGGCGGCCCCCGTAAAGATTGATCAAACCTATGTCACGCCGACCGAGACGCACAACCCCCTCGAGCTGCATGCCGCGATTGCGATGTGGGACCGCCTCCCGCCTCCGGCCTCCTGGGCAAGTACCCGTGGCCGTTTAGAATACGGAAACAAGGCTGCGAATTGCCTCGGTTGAAATTCTACTGGAGGGAAAGCATAACTTGATAAAACGGTGAGTTACTATAGTGGCAAGCTCGGTTGCCTCTCCCCCGAATCTGAGAGGCCGGTCATCCACGAAGGCGATAATACGTACAGTGGCAAGAAATTGTTGACTTGGCAGACGCTGGAATCACTGGATATTCGATATACTGTTTCCTCAAAAAATGATGAAGCCCGGATGTGCCCTCTAAGAGCTGAAGAAGGGGTCCTGAAGCTTTCAATGTCGAAGGCTGGGAACACGGGGTTGTGGGTCGGATGGGCAGGGGGCG
>JARLHO010000008.1 GCA_031292215.1 Syntrophobacteraceae bacterium
AATCTCGGGAGCCTGGTGGCTAAAGGAAAACGCTGACAATATGTTAGCCCTGCGAACCACAAGGGCGAACTCCGATTGGGGCAACTACTGGCGTCAGTGCGGCGAAGAAGCCGCTTAGCGTATCAGTTCGAATTACACCCAATGGCAAGGGTAAACAGCGGACCGGGGCGGGTGAGCGTCGGGGTTTAGCGGGTACTTGTTTTCAACAGCCGGCCGGATCGGCCCTCGTATGGCCGGACCGGAGCCCTCCTCCCCCGGCAATGCGGTTGACCTGAGGTCGAGAGGTTTACGAAAAAAGTTGATAAGCACATGAAATAGCAGGAAATTCATTGCTTATGACTGATCGAAATACGATCTGCCCGCAACTGCCGAAATCCGAAAGCAATTCGACCGCTCGAAGCGGCTTTGGATTCGAGGGCCGAGGCCACTCTATCCGCAAGGTCTGAACACGACGGCCTACGGCGTCTTCGCTCGCCTTCCCGTGGCGAGGAGCATCGAAAGCTATCACGGATCGGAGCCCGGGAAAAGGCTCGGGGTCTCCTGCCCTTTATTCCTGGAAGATCGGTGTTGCTCTTCGATCGCGGTACCCGAGCTACGAGTTCATCCACCATCCGAGAGAAAACCACCAAAAGGGCTACTATGTTTTCCGCTGTCCCGCCGAGTCCACTTTCCCGGTCGTTGAGCCATTTGTTCGAAGTGGACTTTCGGAAGACTACATCTCCTTCACCCCCCCCGGGCGAGATCAGGCGAGTTCGTTACTACAGACCGAAATCGCCCGGACCAACATAGCCAAGAGGGAAGCCAAGGTTAAATTAATCCAACCCAATAAGATAACTATTTTCCTTGTATTTTCACTCAATCAGTGAGGTACTGTTTTCTGTTGAATATCGGAGAAAAAGGGCTTCCGTCTTTTTTTAGTCAAAATCACGAAGAACTTGATCCTCATGACACAGATCCTGCCTGAAGATTCATGCCAACTCACCACCACCCTGCTACAGCTTTTTTTCAATGTCATCCCCGAAAAGATCGCTCCAGACCTCAAAAAGTCCCTTAAAGACATTACGCGAAACAGGAAATTGCCGCTGCCCAAGCTCATCACGTTTATCCTGTCGCTTGTGGCAAGCGGGGAGAGCAAAGGGGTGGACATCAATAAATCAAAGGTAAGAAAAGACTCAGAGGATAGTTTTTGGGCCGCCGCCGCAGGAGGGTTTCTGCCGCCCGCCGGCAGAGGTTGTTCCCTGCGAGGAGGAGGAAGGTTGTGAAATCATTTTTGAAGATTTTCCTTTTAGCGGCTGCCGTCATTGTGGTATGCAGTCAGGCCGTCCGGGCAGGGGATGCTATTGCCTGCGACTGGACCGGCTTTTACTTCGGGGCTCATCTGGGCGGCGGCTTTAGCAGCACGCACATGGACCTCCACGATTTCGGGATTACGTTTAATTTACATCCCGATCCAGGCGGGCTGAGCGGCGGTGGACAGATCGGCTACAACCTGCAAAGGGGACCGTTCGTGTTGGGACTCGAGGCGGATGTGTCGGGCTCGGCAATGAGCGGCAGCGACCAATATTCGTCCCCGCCCGGCGTGATCGGCGGTCCAAGCGTAGTTGCCTCCCAGGACATCAACTGGTTTGGAACTCTTCGTCCCCGGCTGGGTTATACCCCGATTCCCCGTTTGTTGATTTACGCGACAGGGGGGGTGGCCTATGGCGATGTAAGTTATTATGAAAGGAAAGGATTTCCCTATCCGGCAACTTTTGGGCCCGGAACGGACAGCGGTTTGAGGGCGGGCTGGACCGTTGGCGGAGGCGTTGAGTACAAGATCGCGAGAAGTTGGAGTATGAAGGCGGAATACCTGTTTTGCGACCTTGGCGATCAGAGCGTAACCGCCATTTCATCCACGTTATTCATACCTCTTACTACGACCGTGTCAACAGCCGGCTTCAGTACGGAGTTCAGCGTTTTTGAGGTAGGTTTGAACTACAGCTTCGATTAGGCCAAGCACGGCGTCCCGACTCCGACCGTCTTACAGCGGCAATCGCGGCTGCCGCCCCGAAGGCCGCCCATTTAGGGCGGCCTTCGATTTCCGCATCCACGACAATCCGAAAAATATTCAACAGCGATCAAGGCTCACAGTAAAGTTCCATGCAGTTGCAAATTCGGCTGCGAAAATTCTTTTTTGGGGGACAGGCCGCCCGAATTGGTATAGAGGATTGGCCCATGAAGATGGTGTTAGACTTACGAAAAGAGCTCTTTAAGATTGCCGGCCGGCGAATCCGGGATACATGGCGTAGTCGGGGGACCACGTTTTCGGCTGCCAGGCGCCCGCCAATCCTTTATGCCGCATCCGTTTTGTATGAAACGGTACTTCGAAAAGATCAGGCAAGACTTCTCAAAAAACGGACAAGGCTGCCGGTCCCGGTAATCAGCCTCGGAAACCTGTCGGTCGGGGGGACGGGGAAAACGCCTCTTGCGATCTGGATGTGCGAGTTCCTGATTGAAATCGGGTTTCATCCCGCCGTTTTGACCAGGGGATACGGCGCAAGGGCGAAAAGTCCCGGGCGAATACCGAGTTCGTTTGATGAGCGGTTGCCGGAACTTTTTGGCGATGAGCCGGTCATGATGTCCGAATACCTGCCGTCCACGCCGGTATGGGTCGGAGCGGACCGGGCCGCTTGCGGCCGTGCCGCGCTTTCGGGCGGGGGGGTGGACGTTTTCGTACTAGATGACGGCTTCCAGCACCTTTCTCTTGACCGGGACCTGGACCTGGTTTTGCTCGACTGCCGCGATCCTTTCGGAAACAGGTTGGTCCTTCCGGCGGGGCCGCTGCGGGAGCCTTGTTCGAGCCTCAAAAGAGCCGATGCTTTCGTTATGACGCATGCGGAGGGAACCGTAGAGGGGCAAGCGCTCAAAAATAGGCTCCAAAGTCTTTATCCAACCATTCCCGCCTTTGCGTGCAACCACAGGTTGCTGGGGATAAGGCTCGAAAGGGGAGGTCCCCTTCTTTCTCCCGGGGCCCTTGGGGGGCGAAGGGCCGTCGCGTTCGCCGGCATAGCATCTCCCGAGTCTTTTTTTGGCGACCTTCGAAGGGCGGGGATAGATGTCTGTGAGGCGTTCGACTTTGCCGATCACCACAGCTACACCGCAGAGGAGCTCTTGGAGGTTTTAGCCTCTGCGTCGAAGCACCGCGCCGGGTTAATCGTTACTACCGCCAAGGACTGCGCACGCCTGCCTGCTTTTTTGAAAAACGTTTTCGCCGTGGCCGAAATCGGGATCGATTTCGGGGCCGATGGAAAAGATTTCCGCGGATTCATCGAAAAAAGGCTAAAGCCGATGGCCGATGGGATAGAGAGCTAACCGCCACACAGCCCATCCGGGCCCCTCGGATGCAACCTGCCATTACACATTCCCCTTAAGCTCCCGGGTGCTGCCGGAAAATGTATTGCCCGCCCGTTTGAAATAGTGGCGAAAAAGGAACCAACGCCATGATAGCGGCCTTTTAATCGGGTGGAAGATGCCTTATTTAAAGGAAGGGAAAAGGAGCTTCGGTGGTAGAAATAGACGGAGCGCAAAAGTCTGGAAGCGGCGCTTTGGTAAGGGTTGCGGTTTCGCTTTGCTCGCTCGCAGGACTTCCTCTTCGGATGTTTCGGATACGGGATAAGCGTGAAAAGCCGGGACTTCGGCCCCAACACCTTCTTGCCGTAAAAGCTTGCGCCGGGCAAACGTCGGGCCGTGTGGAAGGCGCCGAGGTCGGGTCCCGGGAGATTTTTTACTACCCGGGGGCACATATCAATTCCGGGGATTTTATCTGGGACATCGGGACGGCGGGCTCGGCCACCATGCTCGCGTTGGCCGTGATTCCGGGGGCGCTTTTCGCCAAGGGCGAAAGCCGCTTTACCATTCGGGGCGGTTTGTTCCAAGACAACGCGCCCACGGCGTTTCACATGCAAAAAGTGGTGCTGCCCCTTCTTGGACTTATGGGCGCACGGGTCGATCTGCGGGTTGTGCGGCCGGGGTATGTGCCGAAGGGAAACGGAGAACTCGAGCTGGTAGTCGAGCCTGCGCAGGGAGCTCTGATGCCCTTTGACAAGATGCGAAGAGGAGAGATCGTGAGCATCGATGCAATAGCTATGGCATCGCATCTTGCAAAACAATCCGTTGCGCGCCGCATGGCGGAGAGGAGCCGGGAGCTTCTCGAAAAAAGGGGGTTCCATGCGCAGATGGAAATCATCGAAGACGTTTCGGCGGTTCAAAGCGGCGCATCGCTTCTGGTAAGGGCCAGAAGCGATGAGGGTTGCCTTCTGGGCTTTGATGGGGCCGGAAAGCGCGGCCGCAGTTCGGAATCGATTGCCGAGGGCGTGGTGGGAGGTCTTTTGGCGGATTTGCAAACCGGGGCTGTGGTCGACCGGTTTTGTGCCGATCAGTTGATACCGTTTTGCGGTCTAGCTCATGGGCAAAGCCGATTTATCGCTCCCTGCCGCACGGACCACATGGAATCAACCCTTTGGCTGATCGAAAAGATCCTTGGATGCGGAACGCGGGCCCAAGGAAATCTGATTTGCATTGACGGGATAGGATTTTTCAGGAAATAATTTACAAGGCCGTGTTGCGGCTCGAAAGCGAAGGGAGGTTGCGATGTCGCCCCGCATAAAGATCCGGGGAATTTACAGTACGGCGCTTACTAAGCTGGCGCTGGATTCCGGGTTGCAGGTGGTCCAGTCCTTGGAAAGTACAAGGGAGAGATTCGGGGCGGAGCTGCCGGGCGATCTTCCGTATGAAATCATGGTCCGGGACAGAGCGGATCTTCAGGGAATCGAGGCAAGGGGAGAAGCGGACCATGTCTGCCGGTTGCTAAAGCTCCTGCAGGAGTTGCTACTCGATGCCATCATCGTCAGCATACTTCCCACCGAGGAGAGTGAACCGGTTGTGGCCGCGGAGCTGGAGTTTCCAGGGGGCGCCAAGGAAAAGCTCGACTCCATCCGGGCAACCGTTGTTCCCACCCTTAGAAACCATCACCGGTTAAAGATGATCGATTCGGAGCTGCTCGATTCGGCGGAAGCCGAGTTTACCCGGTATCCCGAGAAGCGAGCGGTCCTTGAGAATATGCTTTTTAGAAAGGCGATACTCGATCCTTTGATCGAAGGGGGCAGGGTGAGGCTCGAACACGTAAGGCCATCGGGCCGGCCCATGCGTCCCAGGCTAGGGGTTCTTCACTCCGTTGGACCCAAGCGGGTGATATTTCGACGCGAGTTCTCGCAGGGCCGCTACGACGGTTTGGACCTTCCTATTACAGAAGGCGACTACTGTCTTACAGAAATCAGGGAAGGGGCGTGGTATGTGAGACACAGCTATTTTTCAAAGCAAGATCTCGGCATAGGCGACTACTACAATATTAACACTCCAACGGAGCTCTATCCTTACGGGGCGAGATATGTCGATCTCGAGGTGGACGTGATTCAAAGGGCCAATGAAAACGCTTTTGCAATCGATCGGGAAAAATTCGAGGTGCTCGTTTGCAAGGGGTGTGTGGGAAAGGAGTTGGAGAACAAAGTGCTGGTGATCTCAGAGCAGTTGCTGCGACGCCTAAACCATGGGAAAGAAAAGGTCCGGGGGGAACGGGAATGAAAATCAAAACAGCCTGGGCGATCCGGTCCCTGGCCCTGTGTATTTTCTTCAATCTGGCGTTTACGGCTGTCGTAATCTATATGGCCGGCAGAGTCATCGATGCGTCGCACCAGTGGGTTTGCGCCCTGGGCGCCTCCGGGGCGCCGGTCCTTTCGGCAAAAGCCCTTGAGGCCGTTGGCGGCCTAAAAGCCCTTATCGCGCAGACGCGCGGGCGCCTAACGGGCGTTTTGTGCGTCCTTTCCCTGGCATTTACTCTGCTTCTGTGGTTTTTTATTTTTTTAACCGGCGCGAGGCAAATCGAAATTCAAGAGTCGAGGGGCGATTGTGTAAAGCTCGAGGTTGGGCCCGCAAAGAGTGATTGCGTGTCGGAAATCGGCTGATGGCGGGGTAGGGCAGAGGAGGGGGCGGAAGGGGCGCATCGAGATGAGGGCGCCAAATGGGGGAAGGCAACCCAAATGTCTTAGTACCCCGCGCCCCTTCCTGCGTGACGTTTTCTGGGGGATAGTATTGCAGAATTTCTTTGCATGAATGTGTCGGGCGTGTTGCTTTTTCGTGAAATTCCTCCCGGGTCTTCTTTTAGAAATCAGCCTCTCCACCCGGTTTGCTTTTTAAGCGGCCTTTTTTCTTTGATCCGGCTCATCGTTTCGAGTTTTGATATCGGGGTTGCGCGCAATGGAGCGGTAGATTTGCCAGGTGGCATCGAACGCGCGTTCGCAGGAGCGATTTTCCATGTGGAACCGGGCGGCTTTGCCCATTTCTTTTAGACGCGCCGGGTCGGAGAGGAGAAATTCGATTGCCTCCAGCAGGGATTGGGGATCTCCTGCCGCAGCGATCCGGCCCGTTTTATCCGGGAGCATATTTTCCTGCGGTCCTCCCGAATCGGTGACGACCACGGGCAACCCGGAGGCCTGCGCTTCGAGCACCACGTTGCCAAACGTGTCTGTCGCGCTCGGGAAAGCGAACAGGTCGCAACTCGCGTATATTGTCGCCAGTTCTTCTCCTTCCCGGTAGCCGGTAAATATCGCGGGCGTTCCGGCAAGCAGACCCTTTAGTTCTTTGAGGAAGGGTCCATCGCCCACAATAACCAGTTCGACATCGCCGCGGGTTTTCCCAAGCCGTTTGAACGCCTCGGCGAGCAAATGGAGATTTTTCTCTTTGGATATTCTGCCGACATAGAGGATTTTGGGGCCATCGCAAGTCTTGAACCGATCCTTCATGAGCGCGACATCGCGCTTTGCAGGATGGAACTTTACGGTATCCACTCCTCTTGGAAACAAACAGATCCTTTCGGGGTCAATTCCTCTTGCGCTCAATTCGCGGTTGGTGCTCTCGGAGGGGACCAGGACCAGGTTTAACTGGTCATAGAACCAGGCCGTGTATTTCCAGACAAGTTCTTCTATCGTGTTGTCGCCGGTAAGGATGTGGGCGTACTGAGGGATGGCGGTGTGGTAGGTGCCGCTAACCGGTATTTTCATTATCCTTGCCAGGGCCAACCCGGCCAGGCCCATGGGGCCGGGAGTGGTGACATGAATTTGGGTGAACTGTTGAGTATAGCAGTAATCGACCATCTCCAGAAACGGTGGAAGGAATATTTTTTGTTCGGGATACTCGGGGAGTTCGTAGACTCCGATGGGGCTAAAATTTGTGAGCCCTTCCACGTGAGTCTTCGTCTCCGGGTCGCAGGTGATGACCGTGAGGTTTTTCCCCGATTTTCGCGCCAGTTCGAGCTGTTTTTTGAGGCTAAGAGCTACACCGTTGATTTCGTTGAACGTGTCGGTGAAGTGGGCGATTTTTGTCCGCTCGCCATTCCTTTGCCCGTCTTCGGAGTTTACCCCGAAGTGTTCCATGGCGGAGGCGCTGAAACGCAGATCTCGTGAAAAAACGGTAAAGGTTACGAAGTAGGGTGCGAGCATCGTGTAGGCCGCGCCCGCAGATCCCAGGGATTGGAACATATTGAAGAAGTGGGCCCCCGAGAGGTTGCTGAGCAGCGAATCCCAGAAATGGAGAAGGACCTTGTTGGAGACCTTGTTAACGAAGCTAAACCACTTCTGCGCCCTGTCTTCGGCGATGGAGTCCCCTGCGGTGTTCATGAGGTCGGGGTCGCCTTCCAGGAGCCTTCGGGCCTCGAAGCGCAAAAGCTCCTCTATGCCGGGTTTATCGATTCGTTTGGGAGATTTGCGCTTTCTCCACGAGTAAATGAGCTTTGTGACCAAGGTTTGCTCCGATCCGGAGTCGGCCTGGAGGCAGCGGTCGAGGAAACGCAAGACCGGGTCCTTGTTCACATCTCCCTGGAAATTGAGCTTTCTTTTATAATAATTGTAGGCGATTCCGTAGATGTTATGGGACATGACGCACGGGTTGGACCCCTCGCCCAGAGGAGAACTGCGCTTTTGCGCCATCCCCTGGAAAAACTCTTTTAGATCCCGCGCCCCGCTTACCAACGTATGGCGGCGGGCAATGTTTAGAGAGCTGTGGTCGTCGGAGCCCCCGGTCAGCCCCTTTATCCAGGGGGTTTGAAACACGGGCTCGACATTATGTTTTTCGGCCAGCGTAGCGATGATTTGCGGGCTGAGATTTTCAAGGATAAGACTTATCGCGCGGTTTTGGAAATCGTCGCGCGCGCCGTTTAGTTCAAAGATTTCAAAGAGCAGGAGAAACTTTTCAAAATGTTCTATGGTCAGTTTGTCGTTTACCGAAAAAAGCGGGTGGGCGAGGACGTGGACGATTCCGGCTCGCCTGAGATAGGCGACAAGATCGAAGATGTTGTCCCTGACCTTTTGAATGTCTCGGTGAATTGCGTCGTTTATGTCATAGACCAGCACATGGGCCTTACAGCCGTCATCGGGAAAGTAGGTGGTAACTTCTTCGCTGATGAAGGCGCCCGGCAGGTGGGCGATCTCGGCGCTGCCCGAAATGGTATTGTGATCGGTTATCGTTACGAGGTCCATTCCCTTCTGCGTGGCGATCCTGTAGAGCTCCGCCGGTTCGGTGAAGCACTCCGGGCAGCCCAGCTTCTGGAGGATCCATTGGGAAGGGCGGACTGAATATTTGGAATGGACGTGTAAGTCAATCTTCATCTTTTCTCCTCATGTCCTGTCACCTCTTATTCGAGCAAAACGGTCTGGCCGGCCGTGACCTTGTCGCCCGGGCAAACCAGGATGTTCATTCCTTCGAGGGGAGTAACCACAAGGTCTACCTGAGAGCCTATGCGGATCATCCCAAATATTTCTCCAGCGCTTGCCGTAGCGCCTTCGCTCAGGAATACGTCGATTCCGGCAACACTTTTTGCCGCGATCTGAACAACGTAGCAGGACAGTTGCCTGCCGCGGTATTGACCATCGATTTTGGTGACGGTTCTCTCGTTTTTGACGATATGGGCGCTGTTTGTGTAGAAGGGCGCGCGTTTAAAAACCGTGCGCAGGTGCATGGAGAACATGCACAGGTTTTTGGCCACCGCAGGGTAATGGTGAATGAAGCCGATTTTTCCCGAAACGGGCATGCGGTTATAGTGTACGTTAAAGGGGCTCATGAAAATCCCTATGAGGATTTTCGGGCGGTTTATGTCCTCCCTGGTTATGTCGTTTAGAGTGGCTTTCATCCCGCGTTTGATGTTGATAACCGATTCTCGGGGCAACATGTGCTGTACATAGACCACCGTGCCATCTGCCGGACTGAGAATGCCGGTTCCTTCGGGAGGAATAATTCGGCCGGGATTTCGAAAAAACCAGACATAACGCCAAAAAAGATATAGGGAGGCGAAAAAGAGCGTGCCGATAATAACGATAAGCATTGGAATCACTGCTGTTTTTCACCCCTCCAGATTTTATCCTGCAGAACATGAATGAGCGCCATGCCGGAGGAAAAAGGGAAATTTATTATTTCGAAGTATTCCCTTTCCTTTCTGATAATTTTCAGCCACTTTTTTACGCCGGCGTGTCCGATGAATTCCCGCACGTAGATGTTGGAATCATGAAGAAGAATGTAGGAATTTTTATGAACGTGTTCGAGAGTATTAAGAAAGTCGCTTTTTACATTTTCATAGGAGTGGTTGCCGTCGATAAACGCTATATCGATCTTTGGAAGTCCGAGAGGTTTAAAGGAGGTGAAGAACTGATCGGCATTTAATTTGTAATGGGTGACTATGTCTTCCACGCCGAATTGCTTGAAGTGCTCCTGTACTATAAGAGGCTCGCTCCATTTGTCTTTGCCGCCGATTGTCCTAAACGGTCCGTTTTTGATCAGGGAATAAGACGGGTCGACAAAGGTTAGCATTCCTCCTCCGTTGTCCTTCATGCCCAGCGCAAAGCACACCACGGAAAAACCGAACCCGGAGCCTATAACGAGAAGATGTTGGGGGCGTAGCGCCCTTACGAGGCCGTAGTACAAAAAGCCGAACCCAAGGTTTAAGTTATCCGGTTTTTCGTTGTGGCCCAAAGGCTTTGCGTTCTGGAGAATGTCTTTTAACAGAGCGGTGTTCAGGCTAAAGTTTTCCAATGTGTTCCCCTTGCTCAAGGTTTAAAATTTTTCTTTCGGCAGGCCAAATTTCGATGAGATTAGTGGAAAAGGGTTGCCAATTTCATGTCGAGGATATGGTATTTGGGTTACGAAAAGGTCGAGGTTGGCTGTTATGGAAAGACCTTCTCGGGTTGCAGTCCGCCCCCCCACTGCACTCTTGTTGGGCTGCGCCGCGCTGCGAGACTGTGTCGCAATTGGCCGCTCGGGTAGAGGCAGAGGATAGAAGCGCGGGGGAGCTGTGCCCCCATGTTGTTGAGATAAGCGACTCGACTGGAAACGGTGCTGCTCTTTTAGAGCGACGATCGTGATCCCGGAGGGATCAAAGCCATTAGCCGGTGGTTGAGGCCGTGAGGCCGATACCCCCGGAAAGGAACGAAAAAGAAGGAGACGACCCCTGAGGGGTCGCAGATCAGGACCATCAATCAAGGTGAATACTTTTGATGGTTTCGGCGTGTCCACTTGGGCCGGGACGGGATGCGGGGTGGTCGGGTCGCGCGACTTATAGGGGGGGTGTTTTTGACCGTTTGCCTGGCGCTCGTGACTTTTGGGGGCGAGGGTGGATTTTTTTTCGATCGCCGCTTGAAAATCTTTAAAGTTCCCGGAAAAGAAATTCGATTTACTGGTCAAGGAGATTTGGAAAACTCGGAGTGGAACCCCATAAAAATTCGACAAGGAAGTTTAAGACACCTATCAAGGAGGATTTATCATGGCTCTTGTAGTCAACACAAACATGAATTCGCTGTCCATTGAGAATACGCTGACCAGTACGAACACGGCGGTATCGGCTTCGCTTACCAGACTCTCGTCAGGTCTAAGGATCAATTCCGCCCAGGACGACCCGGCCGGCTACGCAATCGCCAACTCGTTTAAAGCGAGCATCGCCTCGATGCAGGTGGCCTCACAGAACGCCAGTCAGGCCCAGTCGCTGCTCCAGAACGCCGATGGCGCGTACAGCCAGATCAACAACATCCTGGTGCAGATGAAGTCGATTGCAACCGAGGCTTCCTCGGGTCAGGAATCCAGCAACAATCTCAATTCTCTTCAGAACGAATTTACAGATCTTCAGTCCGAAATAGACCAGATAGCGAAATCGACCGTGTATGGCGGGACGACCCTGATCGCTGGAACCGGAACCAACGGCGCCAAAAGCCTGGTGGTCACTTTCCAGATCGGCTCGTCAAACAATTCGCTCGACCAGTTCTCCGTATCGCTAACAAGCGCGGGCATCGATGGGCTTGGGCTGAGCTTTGCCAGTACTTCGATCGGCACTCAGGCCTCGGCTCAACAGGCCATGGACAAGCTGGACAAAGCTCTTACCTCGATCAACTCGTACATGGGCACAGTCGGCGGTTTTCAAAACCAGCTCCAGTACGCGATGAGCAACCTGACCACGAGCATTCAGAACTATACTTCCTCGGCCTCAACCATCGAAGACGTGGATATGGCTTCGGAAGTAAGCAACATGACCAAAAACAACATCCTGCAGCAGTCGGCCATGGCGATGCTCGCCCAGGCCAACAGCCAGCCGCAGCAGATACTCAAGCTGCTCGGTTAATTTCGAAAAATCATAGCGGGTATCCGGGGAGCGGCCCGCAAGGGCCGCTCCCGGAAGCTATCGCCGCAACAGCCGTTTTTATGTAGACTTAGCCTTTCTCCTCTTTTTTCATGGCCTCGCCTTCGGTTTTGTATTCGATCAACTCCTCGCGATATTCCACCCCGTAAATAAAGAGCATGATCATGGCAAAGCTTAGAATGAGGGGGCCGTAAAGGATGCCTTTGAATCCGAAGTATTGGACCCCGCCGAGGATGGCCAGGAAGATGTAGAAGGGCGACATCTTCGATTTGCCTTTCATGAAAAAGGGGCGGAGGAAATTATCGATGATTCCGATCAGCACAATCGACCACAGGGCCAGAAAGACGGCCGATTTCACCTCGCCAAGGATCGCCAGGTAAAGCGCGATCGGGACCCACACGAGGTAGGCCCCAACAATCGGGATGAGGGAGGCAAGGGCCATCATGGCGCCCCAGAAAAGACCGGGGAAACCCAGGAACTGAATGGCCACGCCCCCCACCAACCCCTGGCAGACCGCTGTAAGAAAGGTGCCAAGGAGTACGGAGTTGGCCACGACCCTTACGCCGTCGATGATCCTGTCCTGCTGATCGGCCCGCAGGGGAATGTAATAGCGCACATTTCCGACCATCTCCCCGCCGTCTCGTAGCAGATAAAACGCTATAAAAATCATAATGAAAAACTGAGCCACGAGATCCACGACGTTACTGAGCACGGTTGCGACTTTTCCGAGCAAAAACTGGCCCATGCTCTTGCTAAGGTTTAGGAGGTCGTTGGCGATGCTGGCCTTGTCTACTTCCAGGAATGGCAGCCGGTCGTGGAGTTTGGCCAGGTACAGGTTAATCCGGGGGTCCTGTATGAGCTGGTGCAATTTGCCCGCCTGGAGCCAGGCGTTGGTTTTGTTTACGGTCTCCAGCCCCTGGCTGACGAGCGTGGAGGTGAAAACCAGTATCGGAATAGCGAGCGCAAACGTAATTATTAGAACGATTACAAGGGCCGCGAGGTTTTTTCGCCCGTTGAAAAGCCCTTCGAGATAGACCTGGAGGGGATTAAAAATCGAGGCCAGGACGATCGCCAGGATCAGGACATTGATGAAGGGGGACAGGATCTGGTAGGCGAGGTAGAGGGAGGCGGCCAGAACCGCGAGAAGAAAAATCCTGTAGCCGTTTGTTCCCCTGTTTCCAGGTTGTGTGACGTCGAAGTGGGCCATTATGATCGGGTTCCCTTGTCGAGGCGTTTATTCGCCGGCAGGCTTGTTTGTGGACAAAAAATACTCAGGGCTTGGATCTGTGCAGGAGGAAGTCGCCGGCAGGCCGGTTTGGGGGCAAATCATCTGCTTTGCAACCCCCGGGGGCGCATCGAACCGGCGAGGTTGAATCCATGGCCTGACAAGCCCCATAAACCTCGCCCAGATTTTTTCGGCCGCCTTTGCCCCCGCAGCTTCACCCGGGCTCTTATCGCCTGGTCCCACCCAGACCAGGGTCAGCAGATCGGGGGTATATCCGATAAACCATGGGCCCCCGTTTTGAGCGGCGCAGTCAAAATCGATTCCGAGTTGTCGTACTCCGTTGGCTGCGCCTTCCTTTACCGACTCCTCCAAAATGTTGGTGATAAGAAAGGCTTTCGGAGCGGAGGTAACTGCGGAAAATCCCGTTTTGCGCCGATCGAGGATCTTTCCATCTTCTGCCACAACCTTTTTGAGGCTGTGGAGAGGCACCATTTTCCCTCCGCCGGCCAGAGCCCCGTAGGCTCGCGCCAGTTGCATGGGGGTAACGTCAAATAAACCCTGCGCAAGCGAGGGCAGGTCTTGGGGGGGCGATTGAAGCCCCACGGATTCGAGTGTTGCGATAACGGGGCCTACTCCCGTTTGAGCCGCAAGAGAGACCGTGGCGGCGTTTAGTGAGTATTCCAGCGCTTGGCGAAAGGAAACTTTCCCCCGGTAGATCGAGTCGGGGTCTTGGGGCGTCCAGGACGCGCCCCCGAGTCGATAGGGTAGCGGCAGGTCCAAAAGCGAGTCGGAGAGCTTATAGCGATCGAGGGCCGCAAGATAGATGAAAGGCTCTATGGCGGCGCCGACCGGGTAGTGACCGTCCAGCGCCCTGTCAAGGCTACCCCGGTCGTAGTCTTTGCCGCCCACCAGGGCGTAGAGTTCTCCTGTGGAGGGTTGCAGGGCTATGAGGGCTGCCTGCGGATGGCCCGGGGAAGATCCATTGGCATTCCGCGCATCGTTGGACTCATTTTCGCTGTCCGCCAGGCCGTTTCGGATGGCGGTACGGGCGGCTGCGGCCATCTCGGGCTGGAGGGTCGTATAGATATTTAAGCCGGCCGAGGAGAGCTTTCGAGGATCAAAGAGGACCCGGGCCTGCATCCGGACATAGTCCACAAAATAGGGGGCGAGCCGGGCGGAATCGGGCGCGGGGGCAAGCCGCAACACTTCCACCAGGGCCGAGTTGTATTCGTAGGGAGAAATCATGCCAAGGGCAAGCATGCGCCCCAGGACCTCGTTTCTGCGCCCGAGGGCGGCCGCGCGGTCGGTTAGTGGCGAATACAGGTTGGGCGCCCGAATCATTCCGGCCAGAAGCGCCGCCTGGGCCAGGGTGAGATCTTCGACGTTTCGCCCGAAGTAATACAGGGCGGCTTCGCCGATTCCGTGGATGGAAACCGAGCCAACCTTGCCCATATAGATTTCATTGAGGTACATTTCCAGTATGTCGTCTTTTTTGTACAGCCCGTTTAAGATAAGGGACATGGAGCATTCGATGAATTTTCTGCGAAAAGTGCGTTCGGGTTCCAGGAAACAGTTCTTTACGAATTGCTGAGTTATCGTCGAGCCGCCCTGAACGATGCGGCCGGCCCTCAAATCGGCGAACATCGCGCGCAGAATTCCCCGGGGATCGACCGCTCCATGTTCGTAGAATCTTCGGTCCTCGATCGCAAGAACTGCGTCTATAAGATCTCCCGGGACTTGCCGGATATTTACAAGGATCCTGCTCTGGCGTTTGGGCCCGTAGAGGCGGGCCAGTTCCACCGGTTCCAGTTCGAGAAAGGGCACCTCTTTATTGGAACTTTCGATATCGGCAATCCTGTTCCCATCGAATGTGAAGCGAACGAGCCGGGAGGGCATATCCATGCCCGGGAACTGGAAAGCTCTCAGGTGAGCCGTAAAGACGCTCCCCGAAGACATGAATTCTCCGGCCACCACGGGGGCGGTCGGGGCTTCGGTGTAGCGGCGCTCTTCGAGCATGCGCCTTAGCCGGTCGATGGAAAGGGGCTGGCCACGATAAATCGGGACGGTGGAAGAAAAAACGATTGTTGGAACCGACCAGCGCCGCGAGGAAAAGCGCTGCTCGATTTTGTTGTAGAGATAGTAGGAAAAGCCGGCGGCGAAAATAACGCAAAGCAGGAAAAAAAGGGATAGAGCCCACAGGATAAACCGCAGCCACTTGCGTTTTTTGATGAAAAGCTCCATGCCGAAAATCCGAGGCTAGTGACTGGTGAATGGTGAATGGTGAATGGAGGGTGCTTATTCCAGTCACTAATCACTAGTAACTATTGGCTAATTTGTTTCCTGTCGAACCTGACAACGCACTCCAGGTGGGGAGTATGCGGGAAAAGGTCGACGGGCTGCACTTCCCCCATGTCGTAGGCATCCAGGAGGAGGGCCGCGTCTCTGGCCAGACTGGCAGGGTTGCACGATACGGCGATGATTCTGCCCGGAAGGGTTTCGAGCAGGCTTTTTACGACCTTTGGATGCATCCCGGCCCGTGGGGGATCGACTATCACAACGTCGGGGCGTCCGGTTTGGGAAGCCTTGCCGATCACATCCTTGAGGTCGCCGCCAAAAAAGGTGCAGTTGCCAATGTTATTTATGAGGCAGTTTTGGCGCGCATCGCGCACGGCTTCCTCGATAAGCTCGATTCCAATGACGCTTTTTACGCGCGAGGCGATATATAGCCCGATGCTGCCTGTTCCGCAATAGAGATCCCATACCTTTTCGGAGCCATCGAAGTCTGCAAGGCGCGCGATGGTTTCATAGAGCTTTAGCGCGGCGCGGGTATTTGTTTGAAAAAAGGAGTGGGCCGATATCTTGAACCGAAGCTCTCCCAGCACCTCTTCGATGTATCCGGGTCCAAACACCACGCGGGTCGAATCCCCGACGGCCACCTGGGAGCTTTTATCGCTTATGGAGTGGATAAAAGTTGTAATTCGAGAAAATTTCGAGAGTAGATGCCGGGCCAAAAGCTCCACCCCGCCGTTTGGAGCAGGGGTCCCGGATGTAATTAAGTGCAAAAGGATCTGGCCCGTGGTCTTTGCCTCCCGTATTACCAGGAAGCGCCAATAACCCTCGTGAGTGCGGACGGAGTATGCGGGAAGAGCGCTTGCGAGCGCCCACTTTCTTACTTCCCTTAAAATAGCGCTCCCATCGCAGGACTGCAAAAAACAGGTGTCGATATTTAGGACCTTGTCAAAGAGCCCCCTTACGTGCAGTCCGAGACCAAAAAGGGATTGCGGATCGACTTCGCGCTCCAGTTCTTCGGTAAGAAGCCAGCGCCTGTTGGAGAAGGTAAATTCCATTTTGTTTCTGTAGTGGAAGAGCTCCGGGGAGGCAATGACCGGCCCTACCTCCCTTTGGCCGGCCCCTGCGATGTGCTCGATGCACTCGATGATATGGGCCTTTTTCCAGAAAAGTTGCTCTTCGTAGGCTATGTCCTGCCAGAAACACCCTCCGCAAACCCCGAAATGGGGGCAAAGAGCAGGCGTGTATGCGGGCGACTGGGAAATCGTCTCGATTACTCTGGCCTCGGCGTAATTTCGCTTCTTCCTGGTTATGAGCGCCTTCACCGTCTGACCGGGAATGGCCCTGTCGAGAAAGACCACAAACCCGTCCACTTTGGCCAGGGCCTTTCCGCCAAACGCCAGCTTATCTACCTGAAGCTCTATTTCAGCTCCCTTAGCTATTTTTTCCACTGTTTGGTTCCAATCGCAGTAAGTGATTATCGCATCTTATCCAAAGCCGGTAAGAATGGAAACGAATCGGAGCGCTCGATTCCTCGGCCCGACCCGTTTTTGATTATCTCTTTTAAATTTGCCGCTTGCCAGGAGATTTTTTTTGTCCTGCCTCCTACGGCGCACCACCGGCTTTTCGCAAACGGTCAATTTGGTTTCGATTCTCTTTTTGTTTCATCCGCTGGTAGAAATATGACGATTTATACCTTGGACGGCTGGACTGAAAGCACTATCGGGCGCAGTCCGTGTATTTTTTCGGATGATTTGTGCCGGCGGTTGATTACCGGTCATTCGGTGGAGCACGGGGTGGCGAAAGGGATGGAACCTCTTGGGGGAGATGCGGGCATGAACACGGAAAGCGGCAGACTAAGCGTCAAAATAGGCCAAACCACTTCGCGCGATGAGCAGCAAGCGGTCTGCGAATTCTACTCGCAGGTATGCGGGGAGCATAATATGGATGTTGTGATTTTTTTCTGCTCGTCCCTGTATGACCTGGTGAAGCTCGGGACCGAACTGAAAAGAAAATTCACCTGTCCGTTGATTGGCTGCACCACTTCCGGCGAAATTTCACCCAAAGGATACCAGGAAGGGGGAATCGTCGGCGCCGGCCTTACCTCCAGTGAACTCAAGGTTCACCCCCGCCTTATATCCTCCCTGGACCGATTCGGTTCTTCCCGGGTGCGGGAATTTGCCGATGGGATCCGCAAAGAGCTTTCATTTTCAACGAAATTTGACACAAACACGATGTTTGGCTTCCTAACGATAGACGGCTTGTCCATGTTCGCAGAGCAGGTAATCTCATTGCTCTATAGCGGGCTTGACGGTGTCTCGATCATCGGCGGCTCTGCGGGCGACGATCTCCGGTTCGCACAAACAATGGTCTACTGGGATGGCCAATTCCTGCCCGATGCCGCTGTGTTTAGCCTCCTGGAGACGACTCTGCCGTTTTATGTTTTCAAGACTCAACATTTCGGGCCAACCGAAAAGAAACTGGTGATCACCGCGGCCGACCCATCGCGTAGAATCGTTTCGGAAATAAACGCCGAACCCGCTGCCGAGGAGTTCGCCCGTATCCTGGACATTCCTGTGAGCGGACTTAATTCGACAATCTTTTCGCAGTATCCCTTGATGCTCAAAATCGGGGACAGTTGGTACGTGCGCTCGATTCAAAAGGTAAACGAAGATGGAAGTCTGTCTCTTTTCAGCGCCATAGATGCCGGTCTTGTCCTGACGGTGGGACAGGGGGAAAATTTAGTGGCCAACCTCGAAAACACTTTGGGCAGGATACATCAAGAGGTTGCCAACCCCAGACTCATTATCGGCTGTGACTGTATCTTGAGAAAGCTCGAAATAGTCGAAAAAGGTCTTGCGAAAGAGGTTGATAATCTGCTTGTCGGGACGAGTTTTGTAGGATTTAGCACCTACGGCGAACAATACGACTGCGTTCACGTCAACCAGACGCTGACTGGTGTTGCGATCGGGGAATAACATGAACCATATTGAGGAACTGGAAAACAGGGTCAAAGTCCTCGAATCGAGACTACACAAGGAAGAAAAAGTTCGCCGGGTCCTGATGGACAGGGTTGAAAACAGTGTCGCATCGACCGGGAATTCCTACGCTTTGTTTGAAAACAATGTCCTGTTGCATAAGAAGGTGGAGCAAAGAACATGGGAACTCAAAAGCCTGTTAATGGAGAAAGAAGAGATAAATACGAAACTGCTGCATGAAATCGAGGAGAGGCAAAGAGCCGAAAAAGAGCTTTCCAGCGCCAATCGCAAGATTGAGGCCCTGGTTTCTTCCATTCCTCTAATAATGATCGAAGTCTCCAACGAAGGAATCATAAGGAGATGGAATACGGTGGCGGAAAGAGTTTTCAGGATGGACTCTTCCGAAGTGCTGGGGATGGAAATCTATAAGTGCTCGATACCCTGGGATAGAGAGAAGATCGGTAAGCTCCTGCGCAGGTGTTGTTCCGAATGTATCGCAATGACGATAAAATCGGTAAAATTTGCCCGAGCCGGCGAGCACGGCGTACTGGACCTTACGGTAAGCCCGATCAGAGAGGGCGCCTCGGTTTTTTCGGGGCTTATTATCCTTGGCGCCGACACAACCGAACACGTGCTGTTGGAGAGGCAACTTGCCCAATCCCAGAAACTCGAGTCCATTGGTCAGCTTGCAGCGGGAATTGCCCACGAGATAAACACCCCCGCGCAGTTCGTTGGAGATAATACTCGTTTTCTTGATGAATCATTTGTGGATCTGGAAAGAGTTCATCTTCTCCAGGATCGATTACTTGATCGTCTCAGGGACGGCGCTCCCACAGACGATCTTGTCAGAAGCATCCAGGAGACACACAAAGAGATGGACTTCGATTTCATTAGAAAAGAGATTCCAACCGCGATAAAGCAGTCGCTTGAGGGGCTGGACCACATAAGCAGAATCGTGCGGTCGATGAAGGAATTCTCGCATCCGGGAACAGATGAGAAAACCGGCGTCGATATCAACAGGGCTATCGAAAATACAATCAATGTCGCCCGAAATGAGTGGAAGTACGTATCCGAGGTCGTGACCGATTTGGACAGCGGTCTGCCTTTGGTTCCCTGCCTTCCGGGGGAATTCAACCAGGCTATTTTGAACATGTTGATAAATGCCGCGCACGCGATAGCGGAAAAATTCGGAAAAGACTCCGGCCATAAGGGGGCAATCACAATTGCCACCCGCCATAATGGCGAATTCGCCGAAATCAGCATACGGGACAATGGCGCCGGTATCCCTGAAGAAGTCAGACCACGGATTTTCGACCCTTTTTTCACCACAAAAGATGTCGGAAAAGGGACGGGCCAGGGTCTTGCGATTTCTCATTCGGTCATTGTGGGCAAGCACGGTGGGGCCATAACTTTTCAATCCGAAGTGGGCGAGGGCACTACATTTGTCCTCAAGCTCCCGTTGGGAGACGGTATGGAGTCGTCATGAGACGGATACTTTTTGTCGATGATGAGCCGATGGTGCTCGACGGCCTTCGGCGCATGCTGCGGTCGATGAGAAAAGAATGGGATATGGAGTATGCCACAAGCGGCGGGGAGGCGCTCGAAATCCTGGCCGTGAGAGTTTTTGATGTCCTGGTCACCGACATGCGAATGCCGGGGATGGATGGCTGCCAACTCCTCAATCAAGTAAGGGAGCTATATCCGCATATTGTCAGAATCATTTTGTCCGGACAATCGGACAGGGAGGACATCTTTGAATCCCTGGGCCCCGTGCACCAGTATCTTTCCAAGCCGTGCGACGCGGAAATGCTTAAGTCCACGGTGGCTCGCACATTTGCCGTGCGCAATCTCCTGGAAAACGATTCCATCGCCGATGTAATCTCGAAAATAGAATCCCTGCCGAGCCTGCCCTCCCTTTACACTGAAATAATGGATGAAATTGGTTCACCCAATGGCTCGCTTGCCAGGGTGGGAGAAATCATATCAAAGGACATCGGCATGTCGGCAAAGATTCTTCAGCTTGTAAATTCCTCCTTCTTCGGGCTTGCCACACACGTCACCAGCCCTACCAAGGCCATCGCCCTGCTCGGCCTGGAGACAGTCAAATCCCTGGTGCTGGGTATAAAAATTTTTTCCCGGTTTTCCCGATCCGACTTGTCTTACTGCTCCATCGCAGGTCTTTGGGATCACAGTGTCGCAACGGGCTATCTTGCCAAGGAGATAGCCCGGCATCTGAAACTGAGTCAAGCCGAGATTGGCGACTCATTTTTGGCAGGGTTGGTCCATGATATCGGGAAACTGATTCTCCTGGATAGATTGCCGGAAGCATGCAGTAAGATTGTGGAGGAAGCAAGCTCAACTGGCTGCGCCATGTTTGAGGCCGAGAAAAAAGTCCTTGGGACCACACATGCCCGGATTGGCGCCTATTTGCTTGGAATATGGGGGTTTTCCGAGTCGATCATCGATGGCGTCGCCTTCCACCACTGTCCGAGCGAATGTTCCAATGAGGGTCTGAGCGCACTAACCGCGGTATATCTTGCTGACGGGCGCCAACACAAAAATGATCGCGATAAGGTCAATAAGGCTGGGAGCTTCGATCAGGATTACCTATCCAAATTAGGGATAGACCACAGTGAAGAGTTCCAGCTCGCTTGCTCTAATCATTGCAGGCTTGGAGAAGAACGTGGCTGCGAAAATTCTTTTCGTTGATGACGATCCCAACATTTTGGCGGGCTTTACGCGGAAGTTGAGAAAGAACTTTTCCGTTGAAACGGCCATGGGAGGTGAGGACGGTCTTGGGGCCATATCGGAGAAGGGCCCTTTTTCGGTGATAGTTTCGGACTTGCGCATGCCCGGGATGGACGGTATCGAGTTTCTTAACCGTGCGCGACTGGCGGCTCCGGACAGCGCGCGGATTCTGCTCAGCGGCAATGCAGATCTGCAAACGGCCATCGAAGCTGTAAATAGGGGATATATTTTTCGATTATTGACCAAACCGTGCGAGCCGCAAACTCTAATAGACGCTCTGACAGCAGGGATTGGGCAAAATGAGCTCATTTGCGCAGAGCGCGAACTTCTTGAAAAAACGCTTAGGGGAACCCTCGAAGTCCTGGTCGAAATCCTTCAGCTAACCAACCCTGAAGCGTTTGGCCGAGCCACCCGCATCACCGATCTTGTCAAAAAAATCGCACGCGCGATGCAGGCGCCGGACTTGTGGCAAATCGAAACGGCGGCACATCTTTCTCAGATTGGATGCGTCATCTTGTCTGACGAAGCCATTAAGAAGTCTTATCGGGGCGAAGAGCTTACCGGCGAAGAAAAACGGCTTCTCGCAACTCATCCCGTTATTGCTTCGGAGCTGCTCTCCCATATTCCGAGAATGAAAAATGTCGCCAAGATCATTTCCGACCAGGAAAGAAGCTTCCAGGATACAGGGGATGGGAAAGTCCTGCCGGGTTCGCGAATACTTAAGGCGGTCCTCGACTTAGACAGGCTCCATTCAACCAATATCGCCGATTGCGACGCACTGGTAATAATGGCTTCAAGAGCCGGCCGATATGACCCGAATGTGCTTGCGGCGCTGCAGATGGTGCTGGACGTCGAGCCGGGTTATGAGAAAATGTCCCTGTCCTTGCATGAGGTAAAAGACGGGATGATCCTGGACGGCGATTTATTCCTGCGAGATGGTCGTCTGCTTGTGGCCAAAGGTTACAGGGTAAGCATGACATTACGTGAACGAATGAAAAATTTTTTGGAAAAACCGGGCATTAGGGAGCCTGTCAGGGTGCTCGTTCCATCGGCGATGGCCAAGACATTATCTCGAAACACTCCGTAGCCTGGAAAACAGTAGCCTGGAAAAATCATGCACCACCGTAGAATCCACATAAACAGTTTTTTTACGAGCTAATCCGAGAGTCACGAAATGGACCACCGTCAAGATTTAAAAATAGTGGGGAAACGCCGGGTTTTATTTGTTGACGACGATCCCAATTTTCTGGAAGGCATTCGCCGATCGCTCAAAAACTTTCGTTACGAATGGGACCTGGCATTCGCTGAAAGCGTGGACCAAGCCATCGACCTGGCACAGTTCGATCCACCGGACGTTGTAATCTCGGACTACCAAATGCCGGTCAAGAATGGTTTCGATCTGGTGCGGGAGATGCGCGCCATTCCGAGTGTCCAAAACGCTTCCATTATCATCCTTACGGGCAATATGGATACGAGCGCCAAGCGTAAAGCCCTCGACCTGGGGGCGACAGATCTTTTGAATAAACCGGTAGATCGCGAGGAGCTGATCGCGCGCATCCGCAACTCCCTGCGTCTTAAGGAATATGAAGATACGATCCGGAGGCATAACCAGGAGCTGGAGCTGCGTGTTTGGGAACGCACCCAGCAGTTGGAACTCTCACGTTTGGATATAATTTGGAGGCTGGCCAAGGCCGGTGAATACCGGGACGAAGAAACCGGGAATCATATTATCCGTGTGGGCCACTATTCGCGTATTATCTGCGATCGGTTGAGGCTGGCGTCCGAACTCACGCACAGGCTCTTTCTGGGGGCGCCTTTGCACGACATCGGGAAGATCGGGGTGCCCGACGCTATTTTACTGAAAGAAGGAAGGCTCAGCCCTGAAGAGAGGGCGGTCATGATGAAACATTGCGAGATTGGCTCAAATATCCTGCTAGAGCCACCAATCGGTCTCAGCCGTTATCTTACCTGTATGGGTTTTGCGCCTGAGCAAAGCACCAATCACTATGTAAATCCGCTTCTTGAGACCGCTGCATCGATTGCAATGGGACACCACGAGAAATGGGACGGAAGCGGCTACCCGCAAGGTCTGAGCGGAGAGGCCATCCCCCTGGAATGTCGCATCGTAGCTCTGGCCGATGTTTATGACGCATTGCGCTCCAATCGGCCATACAAACCGGCATACTCAGTAAAAAAATCGCTCGAAATCATGGGTGAGAGCGCCGATACACACTTTGAGCCGCGATTATTGGCCATACTGGAAAACTCCGTTAGCGAAATTGAGGCGATCTTGTCCGACTACTCCGATAATCTCTGAGGCCGACACGAACGCGATAGGAGCGTCGGAGTCGATCAATGGCCAACGCAGAGGCGATGCTGTGGCGGAATGAATGATCGAGCCGGTCGTATCGCCGGAAGTGGAAAAGCAATTCCCCGGCCTGTCCAGTTCTGGCGGTCAACGATCTTAACCCCTTCTGGATCTCCCTCGACCACGAAAATATGAATTGTGTAAGGCTCAGACACGGCATCCGCCTCCCGTTAAGCTCGCCGATTCGGATTCAATGGGCTGATAGCAAAACAATTTAAACACTGTACGTAGTGTCGCCCGCTTTTTTTCTGTCTAAATGATTGGCCGCTACGCCAGGCCTTAAGGACCGATACGGCGGCCGGAAGCGGCAGGGGCAAGGGGCCACCGTGGTGGCAAGTTCGGGTGCGATCCTAGCCATGCCTGCATGAAAGGGCAGGTCCGTGGTAACATCCCGATAACATCATTATGAGGGGGCGGGGGGCGTAGCAGCGTCGCCAGGGCGGGAATGCTTAAATTTAAGATATTCCCGAACGGGAGCATATGGCTTGTTTTTGCTGGATGGTCGGTATATTATTCCCGAGCGGTAACATTTCCGATAACATTATGGTGGTGTCTCGTGAAAACATATACGCCGGAACAAATCGGGAAGCTCGTCAAAAAGACGCGCAGGAACTTGAATGTGACGCAAAAGGAATTGGCGCTCGCCTCCGGCACCGGGCTGAGATTCATCGGCGAGCTCGAAAAGGGGAAACCGACCTGCCAGTTGGGAAAAGCGTTGGCGGTTTTAAATACGCTCGGCATCACGTTGGCAATGGCTTCTCCCGCCACCTCGAGGAAGGAATAGGCCGTGCCCAAAACCCTCGATGTCTATCTGCGCTATGATCTTGTCGGGCGCTTGGTACAAGACGATCATGGCGATTTGACCTTCAGCTATGCGGATGGCTGGTTGGAAAACGCTGCGGCCGTTCCGCTGTCGCAATCCCTGCCACTAGGAAAAGAAATCTTCTCCCGCAAACAATGTCGCGGATTCTTTGCGGGCGTTTTGCCGGAACAAGGCATACGCGAAAACATCGCGCGCATTTTTGGCATCAGCGCAAAACTGGTGGAAAGATACGATAGGAAAACCGCCCTCCGAGCGCTCCCGCCCAGCGATTGGCCTTATACGAAACGATTGCATCAGGAAGACTTCTGCCAGGCGCCGGGCATCGTTCCCGAACTGAAATACCAGAACGAAGGCGGCCCCTCCCTCAAGCAATGTTTTGACTTGCTGCGCGAAGCATCCGATGTTCCCGTCGTGGATATCCTGGCGCTGCTAAAGGCGGTTATTTCCAATTTTCTAATCGGCAACCACGATGCGCATGGCAAGAATTTCTCCTTGCTCTACAGCGGAGAAACCGTTTTGGGACGGGTGACAAGACTTGCCCCTTTTTATGATCTGGTCAGCACCGTTTATTATTTCGAACTCACCAAAAAAATGGCGATGAAAATTGGCGGCGAATATATGTCCGACCATACGTGGTTTTCTCGGACGTGGCGAACGGCCTCCAACAACATGCCTCCGGTGCCGCAAGCGGGATCGTAAATCGACTCGCCTTCCTTGGGATCAAGGATGTTCACCATCAGCCGCACGACCGAGCGCGGGGTGTAAAACTCGCCCGCCTTCTTATTCGTGGCGTCGGCAAACTTCTTGATCAAGTACTCGTAGGATTGGCCGAGAATGTCAGCCTGCCCTGCCTGGTTGCCAAGCGTGATTCGTGAAAAGTGCTCCATTAGATCGCGGAGCAGCGAATCGGGCAGGCGATCCTTATTGGACCAGGCGGCATCGCCGAAGATACCGTAAAGCGTCTCAGGGTTCGCCTTCTCGATACAGCGCATTGCCTTTTGCAGCGCCTGGCCGACGTGGTCGTCACCACCCGCACATCGCCCCACTGGCAACCCTTTGGAATCTGAAACCGGTAGTTCTGCGGGAATTGCGCGTATTCCTCGTCACCGCCTGATTCCGCAAGCGCAGCCGCATATTCTTCATCATACACATCCGAGATGCGCTTGAAAAATAGCAGCGGGAAGATGAAGGTCTTGAAGTCGGCTGCATCTACCGGCCCTCGGAGGATGTTGGCCGATTCCCAAAGATGGTTGGCGAGGAAGGAAAGATCCATTTGATCCTTTCTCAGTCCTATCCGTTGCAGAGTGAACTGATGCTCTATTGCTGTAGCGGATGTCGGGTTCCGAATCCCCGAAAAGTTCATGGAGAATTATTCAGGAAACTCAGCGAATTTTCATTGTTTGAATAACGCCTGCCCCGCCTCCTTCAGCGATCCGTCTTCATTGACATAGGCATAAAGCGCCGTGGTAGTTATGCCGAGCCGCTTGGCCACGTCCGCGGCCACCGATTGCGGATCGGCCATGGCGGTCATGGCCATCGTTAAGGTCGTGCTCGTCATTTTACGCGGCCGTCCGCCTTTCCTACCGCGCGCCCGTGCGGCGGCCAATCCTGCGCGGGTCCGTTCCGCAATCAGTTCGCGTTCACATTCGGCCAGCGCCGCAATAATCCCGAAACAAAGGCGTGGTGGTATCAATCTGCGCTCCAACACCGCTAAGCGCCATTATGTTGTCCGAGATCATCGGTGGGCACAAAAAAGCCGAGCCCCCCCTACGTCGTTAGCAATAACACATAACGGAATGCAACACTAGATTTGACAGAAACATGATGTTTGGCTTCTCAATTACAGACGGCTTGTCCCTGTTCGCAGATCTTAGGCAACCATTTCGGGTGAGTGGGTTTGAGCGCCATCGCCTTTTCCTGTGGGGCGGAGTCGCCGACATACAGGCGGTCGGTTGCTTTATAGACAGTCCCCCGGAAGCGGGTCTACAAATGTTTCAAGCAACACCAGGGGATGGCCAAAGGTGGTCCCGCCATAAGGCAACGCATCAAGGGGTTTCGCCGATTTTGGGCAGACGCCCCGGGTAGTGATGCTCATGCATCAGAGCCCTACAGCGCTTTTCTTCGGCCCGCCCGATTGGGCGCGCAAAAACCTCTCGAAAATCCAAGGTCGGCTACCTCCTAGTGGAGTTATCACGAACGACTTCACCGTGTAGCGCGTCCATACCCTGTCGATTCGGTGGCACGACATGCTATGTTTGTACGTGTGTGCAATGCGATCAAATGGGAGAACATTATGCCCACCACTACCATAACGATTCGAACCGATCCGGAATTGGCCGAAAAAATTGCAGCCATCGCAAAAGCCACGGACCGCTCCCGAAACTGGGTTATTGAACAAGCTCTCAAGCAGTATGTCGAAACCCAGATGTGGCAGATCGAAGGCATCAAGACCGCTATAGCCTCCTTGGATAGCGGGGAAGGGATTGCGCACGAGCAGGTCATGGTCGAGGCCAACTCCCTCCTCGATCAACTCGATGACACCCCGTGAAGATTATCTGGTCTCTGCAGGCACGAAAGGACCTTTTGGCCATCTATCAACGTGTTGCAGTCGACAATCCAGGGGATGCTGCACGAAAAAATTGGCTCCCGTATCGGCAGGCGGTGCGAAATGCCGTCCGAGCTGCCGCCGGCGCAGCCAGTCGGGCAGGTCGGGGCTTGGCAACCCGTCCGCGGCGACACGCCGCTCGGGGCTTGACGACCGGTGCGCGGCGACACGCCGCTGAGGTAATCGATGAATGAAGTTCTGAAAGGCAGACGGCGAAATATCGCTTATGTTCCCCTCCTTGCTCTCCTGGCGACGCTTGCGCTCATGCTGCCCGTGGCGTCCGCTGCGCGCGGCGCAAAGGTTTTGCGGCAAAAGCCCGACGACTACTTTTACCACCTCGCGAAAAGTTCGAGGCGCGGCCTCTATCCCCGGAGTTTTTATGGCGAGCAGGTATACTGG
>JARLHO010000091.1 GCA_031292215.1 Syntrophobacteraceae bacterium
ACGCCCCCTGCCCATCCGACCCACAACCCCGTGTTCCCAGCCTTCGACATTGAAAGCTTCAGGACCCCTTCTTCAGCTCTTAGAGGGCACATCCGGGCTTCATCATTTTTTGAGGAAACAGTATATCGAATATCCAGTTTGCCCCCCGGCGCCCTTGACATATCGGGCCTTATTTTCTAAATATACACTCTTTATATACACTACTTTGTCTAAAAATTGGTTACAGAGCAAACGAAGCAAACAAACCAGCCCGGAAAAAGTGAAATTCATGGCCGACCCAAAGCGTTTGAAACTGTTTAGGAACCTGGGAATAATTGCGCACATAGACGCGGGGAAGACCACGCTTACCGAGCGCATCCTCTTCTACACCGGCCGCTCCCACCGGATGGGCGAGGTCCATGACGGCACAGCCGTAATGGACTGGATGGAGCAGGAACAGGAACGGGGCATCACCATTACCTCCGCGGTTACGACCTGCCGATGGCGCGACCATGAAATTCATCTGATAGATACCCCCGGCCATGTCGATTTCACCATCGAGGTGGAACGATCGCTCCGAGTGCTCGATGGGGCCATAGCGGTATTTTCGGGCGTTGACGGGGTGGAGCCGCAGTCGGAGACCGTCTGGCACCAGGCCGACCGCTATCATGTGCCAAAGATTGCCTTTGTAAACAAGATGGACCGGATAGGGGCCGATTTCAGTAACACCGTAAAGCAGATCGAAGAAAAGTTCATGACCGTCCCGCTGCCCTTGCAGTTGCCGATTGGCATGGAATCGGACTATCGGGGGCTGATCGACCTGGTGTCGATGAAGCAGATATTGTGGCTAGATGAGACCCTGGGCGCCGAATTCACGGTCGAGGAGATCGATCCCAAACTTATAGATGAGGCAAACGAGGCCAGGGAGAATCTGGTCGCAAAACTTGGCGAATTCGATGACGGGCTGATGGAACGCTACCTGGGCGCAGAAGAGATAACGGCCGAGCAACTCATAGGTGTTATACGGCGGCTAACGCTCGAGCTAAAGGCGGTACCGGTTCTTTGCGGCAGCGCTTTAAAAAACAAGGGTGTTCAGCCTCTTCTGGACGCCGTCGTCGATTATCTGCCCTCCCCCATGGATGTGCCGCCGATCGAGGGCGAAAACCCGGCGACCGGGGCCATTGAGAGTCGAAGCGCCGATGAGCGGGAGCCTTTGGCCGCCCTGGCGTTTAAGATCTTTATGGACCAGGGCAGAAAGCTCACCTATCTGCGTATTTATTCGGGGGTCCTGCAGGTTGGAACCGATATAGTCAATGTGTCCAAGGGGACTCGCGAGAAGGTCTCGCGCATATTCGAGATGCACGCAAACAAGCGGGAAAGAATCGAAAAGTCGGGGGCCGGCAACCTGGTCGCAGTTCTCGGGCTAAAGACCACGACGACGGGGGATTCCATCTGCGACCCCAACCGGCCGCTGCTTCTAGAACCTGTGGACATCTACGAGCCGGTAATCTCGGTCTCGGTGGAAGCGCAAACCCGGGCCGACCAGGAAAAACTCTTCGACAGCCTCGCAAAGCTCTGCGAAGAGGACCCGACGTTTCGGTTCGCCGAAAGCGCCGAGACCGGCCAGATTATCGTTAGCGGAATGGGGGAGCTCCACCTGGAAATCGTGCTAAACAGGCTGGCGCGAGACTACCACGTTTCGGTACACGCCGGAAAGCCGCAGGTCGTCTATCGCGAGACGATCGGCCGCAAGTGGGAGGGGACCGGGGTGTTTGACCGCGAGATCGGCGGAACGAGACACTTTGCGCAGGTCCAGGTGAGTCTTTGCCCGAGGCAAAGAGGCCTTGGCAATGAGATTGTCAACAAGGTTCGAGACGGTTCGATCCCGGAGATCTTTTTTCCCGCAATCGAGCGGGGAATCGAGGAAGCGATGGGCAGCGGAACCATTTCCGGCTACCCGGTGGTAGACGTTGAGGCAACATGTTTTAGCGGAGTTTTCCAGGAGGCAATATCGAGTGAGCTCGCCTTCCGCGTGGCTGCTTCCATGGCCTTTCGAAACGCCTTCGAACAGGCCGATCCCGTTTTGCTCGAACCCTGCATGCTGGTCGAAATCCTTACTCCCGACGAGTCGCTGGGGGAGGTGGTCCAGGATATAAATATGCGAAAAGGCAAGGTCGAAAACATCTCGACTCGAAAAGCGATCCAGGTGGTAAGCGCGGTCGTGTCTCTATCCAAGATGTTTGGCTACTCCACGGCCCTTCGCTCGTCGACCCAGGGCCGGGCGACCTTCACCATGCATTTTTCCCACTACGATCTCGCCGCGCAATAGTTTTTTAATGGCTATTTTGCTTGATTTGCTTTCTACCCTGGTGTAGTTTTGAGAGCTTCCGGCTCAGGTGAGCTTCGCTTCGGCCGGATTATTTTGTTGCCTCACGACCGGGGCCGTATTGAAAGGCAGGTGAAATTTATTGGTGAGCAATGATGCCGAACCGAGAGAAAACATAGAAAAAAAGATTCGCAAGCTCCGCAAGGATTTTCAGAAAAACGTTCAACCTGTATTGCGGAGGCACAACTACTACCTCTCCAAAGGAGAGCGAAGGCGAATCAAAAAGAAAAAAGCGATAAAGCGCATACAGCGTCGCGAGCGCCGCATGACGCGCACGGCATGATTTGCTGCCGTGGAGCAGCCTTCCAATAGCTTGAGGAAAGGCTGCGGACTCGGTGTGCCGATTGTTAGAGCCTGCCATAAATAAAGGTTGCCAAATCCCGGGTCTAAATCCCCCGGGATTTTTTTATAGTACAAGGAGACTGCGCGCGTGAGGTACAACGAGGGAAATGTTGGGCGCATCTTTACTCTGAGACTCGAATCCGGAGATCGCTTACCGGATTCGGTGGTCGATTTTGCCCGCGACCATAAGGTGCGCAGCGCCATGGTGATGTATGTCGGAGGGGCTGAGGCCACAAGCCGGCTCGTGGTAGGTCCCGAAGAAAACCGGGGAGAGGATGTCATTCCCCTGGTTCACGCACTGGGCGGGATATGCGAGATGGTGGCCATGGGAACGATTTTTCCCGACGAAGAGGGAAATCCCGTGCTGCACATGCACGCCGCGGCGGGTAGAGACGGCGGGGCAACTGTTGGCTGTGTCAGGCCCGGAGTGGACGTGTGGTTGGTCGGAGAAGTGATTATCCTGGAAATCGAAGGAATTGAAGGGTTTCGTAAAAAAGACCCCAAAACCGGTTTTCAATTACTTCAGTTTTAAGCTCCACCAACCCTTAAGGGGTGTCGCGCGGTTGGTAAATTTCGCTACGGGGAACAGGCGGGTCGATTCGCCCCTTTTTTCCTCGTCATTTTACAGGAACAGATTATGACAGAACGCATAGAAGGCCCACCAGGTCAATCGATAAGCCATCCATCCCTTTGGGGTATCGATCAGTTTGAGGCCAACTGGTCGCTCTTTATGGAAACTCTCAGGAAGGAGGAAGCAAGCCTTCTCATTCCCTGGGAGCGTATCCGCTGGCAAATCGAGCATTGCGAGGTCTACCAGGAAGTGCATTCGAACTGGGAAACCCTGGACCCGGGCAAAAGGCTAGATAGTTGGAAGCGGTTGCTGGTTGCGGCCGAGGAGGCCTGCCGAACCGTTTTGCCGGTGTGCGTGCGGTGCGGCCAATGCTGCCGGATGGGAAGCCCGACGCTCCACGAGGAAGACCTGCCGCTTGTAAAGGAAGGCAAAATTGCCTGGGAGCACCTCATTGCGCTAAGAAAAGGCGAACCGGCGCGCTCGCCTTTTGATGAGAAGCCCTTCATACTTTGCGAGGAAAGAATTAAATTGGCGGAAAAGGAGGGAACTCGTGAATGCGTGTTCCTTAGCTCCGAGGGCGACCGGTGTGCGATCTACTCCGACAGGCCCCTTCAGTGCAGGGCGCAAGGGTGTTGGGACCCCCTGCCCGCCCGGGACACCGCCGAGCTGCCCTTTTTGCTCAGAAGTCACATTTTCGAAGCCATCGAGGTGCTCCTGGAAGTCATTGCCGAGCACGAAAGCCGGTGCGGTTTCCAGGCTCTTTCGCAGGCTTTTGAAGAACTTGGCCGAAGTAAGGGAGAAAATATCGAGCAGGTCCTTAAGCTTTTGTCGTATGAGGATCATTTTCGCCGCTTTGTGAGCGAGAAGTTTGGTATTTCGCCCCAATACCTCGATTTGTTGCTGGGCAGGAGTTTTTCGCGGATGGCCGCCCTTTTCGGATTTAGGGTTTTGGAGGAACCCGACGGCTCGCGCCGTTTGTTTCCCGAAGGGCCAGGGGCTTAGAGTTAGAGTTTTTTCGGGCCAATCGGAGTTAAAAAAGGCTGCTCACTAAGAGCTTATGCTTCACAAGAGCGCATTAAAGAGATATAAAAGCAAGTTTGAGGCAATCTTTGCACGCGAGCCGTTTTTTCGGGCGAGAGTGGCGAAATTGGCAGACGCACTGGACTTAGGATCCAGCGGGGCAACCTTTGGGGGTTCAAATCCCCCCTCTCGCACCATCAAAGTTTCTTATAAGCGGCCGCGCCACGCTGCGGGACGTGGTTTTAACGAGAATGAAACTTGAGGTTTCCTACAAGAACTTATTTCCGCAGCAATGCTGCGTCCCTTGTGGACAGCCTGAAACCATGAAAATTCTGATAGTAAGCGGGCCTTGCCCGCGATAAATGTTCGCGATAGAAAGGGAGAAAGAGTGGAGATCAACGTTTCCTTAACCGACATCAGCCCGAGTCAAAAGAAGCTCCGCGTGGAGGTCCCCGAATCCAGAGTCGCCAAAGAACTGGACAAAAGGTACCGCGACCTGGCGAAAAAAGCAAAGGTCAAAGGTTTCCGTCCGGGGAAAGTGCCTCTTAGCATCATCAAATCCTACTATGGGAAAGCCATTCAGCAGGAAGTTTCCTCCCAGTTCATTCAGGACACCTTCGGGGATGCGCTAAAGGAAGCCGATCTGAAGCCGCTTACCCAGGCGGACGTAAGTGAGTCGAACTTCGAAGAAAGCGGCGCGTTTTCTTACACGGCGATGGTCGATGTGTGCCCGCCCTTCGAGTTGCCCGCCTACAAAGAGCTAAAGCTCTATAGGCCCGCGGCCGAGGTCCCCGAAGAACAGATCCGGATGGAACTGGACAAACTTCTCCAGAGCCACGCTCAACTCCGCGCAGTCGAGGAAGAGCGCCCGATAGCGCAGGGAGACGTTGTCTCTATCGATTTTACTCCCTACCTGGGCGAGGAGGCTTTCGAGAAGGGAAAAACCGAACAGTTTTTGACCGAGATCGGCAAGGGGGACTTCCATCCCGGATTCGATGAAAAGCTGGTCGGCCGCAAGCCCGGAGAGAGCTTCTCGTTTGATCGCGAGTACCCGGAAAACGCCTCCCCGGCCGAATTTTCCGGGAAATCCGTCCGCTTTGACGTTACCATTAAAGAGATCAAGGAAAAGGAAGTTCCCGAGCTAAACGACGAGTTCGCCCAATCTATCGGAACGGGCCAGTTTGAGACTCTGCAGGCTCTAAAAGACAAGATCCGCGAATCCCTTTTGGAGCGCGCCCAACAAAGGAACACTCAAATCATTCGCGACCAGATCCTGTCTCGGCTGACCAGTACGCTTGATTTCGAGATTTCCCCGCGGGTAGTCGAAGCCGAGGCCGAAAGAATCCTCCAGAACCTCAAGCTCCAGTTTGAAAGCCAGGGGCTGAAGTTCGATGTGGACGCCTTCAATAAGGCGGAATACAAAACGGGCACGATGCTTCAGGCCGAAACCGAGATCCGGACCCGAATCGTTATGGGCAAAATCGCCGATGCCGAAGCGGTTTCTCTTAGCGCGGAGGAAGAAGAGCAGGTTCTAAAAGATATCGCCTCCATGTATCGCCTGGATCTCGAGAAAGTGAAACGGGAGTTTTCGGAGTCCGAAATCGTCGAGCGGGAAAAGGAACGAAGAATTCAGGACAAAGTGTTTACGCTAATCGAAAATCAAGCCGTCATGGTCGACACGCCGGAAGAGACTGTTGAGCCTCAGCTGGCGCCGGAGGCCGTTGAGGCTCCCAAAGACGAGCAGGCCTGACAGGCGCTTTAAGCAGGGAGGATAGCGAAGTGGGACTCATTCCAATTGTAATCGAGCAGAGCAGCCGCGGTGAGCGGGCATGGGACATATACTCGAGGCTTCTACGGGACCGGATTGTTTTCCTGGGGACAGCCATAAGCGACGATATCGCCAATGTGATTATCGCCCAGATGCTTTTCCTGGAATCGGAAGACCCCGATAAGGACATTCACTTCTACATCAACTCGCCCGGGGGCCTGGTTACGGCGGGCCTTGCGATCTACGACACGATGCAGTACATAAAGCCCAAGGTCGAGACCCTGTGCATGGGGCAGGCCGCAAGCATGGCCGCGATTCTTCTAACCGCGGGCCAAAAGGGCAAAAGGTTCTCGCTGCCCCACTCCCGCATCATGCTCCACCAGCCGATGGGAGGGTTCCAGGGGCAGGCATCCGATGTGGATATCCAGGCCAAGGAAATCCTTAGGATGCGCGACGAGCTAAACCACATACTGGTCAACCACACCGGAAGACCGGTCGAACAGATACGTACGGATACCGACCGGGACTTCTTTATGTCCGGCGCCGAGGCCAAGGAATATGGACTGGTCGACGAAGTGATTCTGGAACGGGGTGCGGATCGACCGCTAAAGCCCGTTTGATCTGTCTTCGGCATCTATTGCAAAGCCTCTTAGTCCCGTTTTGGCCGGGGGACACCTAAAACCCGGCCAGTTTTCTTCCTATCTGCCCAGCATCCGGTCTTTCAGGTCGCTTTGAGCCGGTTTGCTCCCCAGCCATATCCCGTAGAGGGCCTTTTTAAAATCTACGCCCTGAATAAGGGACAAGGCCTTCTCGTTTCGCGATACCTGCACGCCCTTGCCCGGAATATAGGCAAAGTCGTAAACATCGTGGTTTTGAAGCCCGTTAAAACACGCAACGAAAGCGTCGATCTTGCTCTGTAGTGGAGCGGGGTCGACGGTTGCGGTTTTTTTAAAGGATTCGAGAAAACCGCTTTTCATGTTGTCCCGGGTAACCAGGAGCGAGGTTATCTTAAGCCTTACGTCCATCGGTTCGTCGCCATTCACGATCTTTTGACCATCCGCGCTTTTGTGCTGCAGATAGAGTGCTGCGACATAGACTCCGATGCCAAAGAAGGTCCGCTTGCCCCCGCCGTTAAAAACGAGGTCCCGCCCGGCGACCCGGACGTTATCGGCAAAATTTACTCCGTCCACTTTCGAGGCCCATGCCGGGGCGGTAAAAAGACAGAGAGCAATCACAACAGATGCGACTTTGCGAGAAAACATAGAGAACTTCTCCTTTTTTCGTGGTGTTATCGACCCCGTTTTGCGAGCGCTTTGGAGTCATTTTTTCAGGCAAGCTAGCCTCCGTCACAGGCGATGCAGGCCCCGGTCGTATACGAGGCCGCATCGGAGACCAGGTACAATACGGCGCCGGCCATCTCCTCGGGGTCTGCGTGCCGCCTCATGGGAATTTAAGCGATGATCGTATTATGGACCTGTTCGTTTGTAAACAGCGCCGATGCGAAGCGGGTACGGGTAAGGCCCGGCAGCAGAGCATTGACGCGGATTTTGTGCTGCCCCAACTCTTTTGCCCAGGCCCGGGTCATGGTGATCAATGCCCCCTTGGTAATGGAGTAGACGCCCTGAAACGTCCCCGGGCGAACACCGTTTACCGGGGACACATTTACAATCGAGCCCCCGCCCGCTGCCTTCATCAAGGGAACGGCGCACTGGATAAGAAAAAACGGCCCCTTGAGATTTACATCCCAAGTCTTATCCCTGGCGGCCTCCTCAACGCCTTCCATTTCCCCGAAATAGGGATTGGCGGCTGCATTGTTTACCAGGATATCCAACCGGCCGTATTTTTCCTCTATCTTTGCGCCTAACTGCCGTACCGCCTCCATGTCGCCCATGTGGCAAACCATGGGAACCGCCTTTGCTCCCCGGGAGGCGATCTCGGCCGCCGAGGCGCCAACGCCTTCCATTTTTCGGCTAACCAGAATAACTTCGGCGCCGTGTTCGGCGAGAGTTTTTGCGATCGCCTGGCCGATTCCCCGGCTTGCGCCGGTTACCACGGCAATTTTACCGTCTAGACGAAACGATACCATGAAACCGTCCTCCATCGATTCATACCAGATTGCGTGCAAGATAAGCCTGATGGGTTGCGCTTCGAGACTGTGTCGCAACAGGCCGCCCGGAGCCCGAACAAGGATATTTTTCCTCCAGATAGCTTTGGGGTTCAAGCGCAAAATTGCAAATCAAAAATATGCTCCATCTTGCTCAAAATTAAACATACAAGGGCAGATGCCCATGCAGAGTTAAGGGGAACCTGAATTATGATTATTGGCTCTATTCACCCAAAGTCGACTTTTGCAAGAGGCTCCACTATTACATTTCACTATTGTCCGGTAAATTTTGAATCGGCAGCTATAAACGTTTATTTTCCTATGCTCTTTGGCATAGTTTCCTGTTTTCGATTTGAATTTGGGTAGTGCTGTCTGCACGGCATTCATGGATTAGAACTGATACTCGGACCAAAATGTTGTGCCGGTTTTTGGGTGGGCAAAGCCTTATCTTGCCCACCTTTTCGGTGGGCACGGTGAAACTGGGCCCACCCCACACATTCGCCGCCGCTTTTGAAATTAACCGGACAGCAGTGATTACATTTCTTTAAGCGACTGCCGGGCGTGAGCTTCCAATCCACAGATCTCCAACATTAATTTCAACTTCCTGGAAAGGTTCGGCCCGCACCTTATCGTCTTCGGCAAAGCTTCCCAATAGGACCCATTTACTGTCTCCGAGTTTGAAAACCTCCATTGTCATAGAAATGGGATCGATCAGCCAGATATGGCCAACAGCATGCTGGCCGGAAATCGCGGTCCATGACTGTTTCTCACGCTATTTCAAAGCATTGTAAATATCACCATGAGTAGCTCAGGGATCGGCCGGCTTGTCCCATTTCCTTACCTCCGGCCTGAGATACAACATCACCTCGGGTTTTTCTTCGTGTTCCTCGTGTCCAACGATTACTGCAACTATGACACACCGATGTTTCAAAACCGCTACAGAATAGAGCCCGCGCATCGTCTCAAGTAAGCCGGCTTCTTTTGCCAAGCCACGGTCTGTGGGCCTGGCACACCCATTGCTCCTGTAACGGTTTAAAAATAATCAAAGAAGGGGGAAAAATGGAGACCTGCAGGATGTTTATAAACGGCCAATGGGTGGAAGCCGTCTCGGGGGAGACATTTGATGATTTCAACCCCTACAGCGGGGAGCTTTACGCGCGGGTGGCCAAAGGAGACGCGCGGGACGCGGACAGGGCGATGGCCGCAGCCCATGGGGCCCGAAAGCAATGGGCCGCAACTCCGGCGATCGTACGGGCGCAGATTTTGTCCAAGGCCGCCGGGATACTTCGGGAAAACCTGAAGGAATATGCGTCTATTCTCACTCAGGAGGGCGGCGGCGCGGTGGGGAAGGTGATGTTTGAAATATCTCAAACAATCGACCTTCTCGATACTGCAGCCGCAGACAGCAAACGTATTCTAGGCGAGACCTTTCAAAACGACCCCGCCAAGCTCTCCATGACGCTTCGGCGCCCGAGAGGCACGGTGGTAGCGATCACCCCATGGAACTTTCCACTGATTCTTTCGATGTACAAGGTGGCCTACGCCATAGCCGCAGGCAATACGGTCGTCTTAAAACCTGCCAGCGAAACTCCGGTGATCGGCCTAAAACTCGGGGAGCTGTTCGAGAAGGCCGAGCTTCCTCCCGGCGTATTAAACATCATTACAGGGCCTGGAAACATCCTGGGGGACGCTCTTATAGACGATGAGCGGTGCTCGTTTGTGACAATCACCGGTGAGACCGAAACGGGAAGACATGTCGCAAAAAGGGCCGCCGCCGGGCTAAAACAGTATTCCCTCGAACTTGGCGGGAAAAACCCCCTGATCGTACTTGCCGACGCAGATATCGATTACGCAGTGAAGTCCGCGGCCTTCAGCGCTTATCTCCACCAGGGGGAGATTTGCCTTTCCACAGACAGGATAATCGTCGAAGAACCGATTGTCGAAGAGTTTACCCGAAAGCTCACAGCGCTTGCAGCTAGCCTTCCCGTGGGCGACCCCGGTCTTCCCACCACTTTCATCGGTCCCGTTATAAGCGAGCGGCAGGTGCAAAGCATAGACTTTCACGTGAGGGACGCGGTGTCTAAGGGCGCCACACTGCTTACCGGCGGCACTTACGTAAATAGGCTCTATAATCCCACATTGCTAACCGATGTCACGCCGGCCATGAGGATATACCACGAGGAGACCTTCGGCCCCGTGGCCTCCATCTACGCAGTGGAAAACGAAATAGAGGCCCTGAGACTCGCAAACGATACGACTTACGGCCTATCCTCCGGGGTTATCACCTCGAATCTTGAAAAAGCCATTTTTCTTGCCGAGGGACTCGAAGCGGGCATGGTGCACGTAAACGATGGATCGATCGACGCCGAAGCCTGCTGCCCGTTTGGCGGCTGCAAGGGAAGTGGCCAGGGACGCGAAGGCGGACGTTACTCCATCGAGGAACTAACGGAACTAAAATGGGTGACGATTCAAAAGAGAAAGCGGCAACTGCCGTTTTAGCCGCCTGATCCGTTCGAGCAGGAATAGAGGAGCAGTTAAGGGGTGGGAAACCAAATTGCCGGGGGCTGCGGTTTCCCTTCCCCCAATTTTTACAAATAACCCTTTGCCTCGCTGGAAACATCGGGAAATTGCGATCTGCCTTTTCCCCCAAGTCTTTCGATTCGGCTACTCAATATGGGGCGACCAACGGGCATGGCGGGGAACGCCAAAAACCTTATTGACTCCCGGGAGCCGGTATGCCATGGTTGTGGCTGACTCGGGCCGGCATCCAGTTGGAACCTCCCGGCGGGCGCGATAAGAGCCTACCCCGCCTTCTCCCCTACCCTGCCTGGACTCCGGCCGGTTTTTGAGAGGTTGAAAAAGATTTCCCGGCGCACCCAAATCCATCTCCTGTTGATGTTTCCTGCTCCTGTTCATACAATTCCCGGCGTCGGCTAAAAACCTGCAAAATCGCCCGATCGGGGGCTGCCGCAACTATTTGTCACACCCTTTACCCGCAGCCTCGAAAATCTTTAAGGACGCCCTTTTTACAAGATTTGTGAGGATGGCTCATGCGGTCTGCCCCGCAACGAAGTTCTCAAACACTGCGTAGTGATCAATGGAAGGCCCTGCTGAACACCGGGAGAGTCCCGCAGGGAGTAAACGGTTTGGTTGCCGCGTCATGGCGGCGTTGCCTGCAAGCCGGCTTGTCACCGGCGGGGATAAACGTATCCGAAGTGCAGAAGGCGGAAAAACTAAACCGCCTGCTCGAAAATAACTCTTTTCTCCTGGAGGCTTCCAGGCAGAGTCTGGATATCCTGGCAAAGAGCCTCGCCCCCCTTCCTTTTGTGATTTTGCTCTGCGACCCCGGGGGCGATATTGTCTTTACAACCGGCTCCAAACCACTTTTTGATTTATTCCTCCAGACCGGGGCCGTTGGGTCCAACTGCAGGGAAAGCGTAATAGGAACGACGGCTCCAGCCATTGTGCTTGCCGAAAAAAAACCTGCCGTGGTGGTGCTCGAGGAACACTTCAGCAAAATCTACCACTGGTGCTGCTGTGCGGCCGCCCCGATTTTCGATTCGAAGGGCGCTTTGCGGGCATGCCTCAATGTCATGACCTCACGGGAGCATGTTTCGCGGATAAATCTATTGACCGGTTTGAGTCTAACCACGTCCCGGGCCATTGAGTGCGAACTGCGGTTGCGGGAGCATCTGTTGATGGCAGGCGAGATGCGGGGAGTCGCCGGCGCAGTGTTGGACTGTCTACAGGAACCCATCCTCATTGCGGATAGAGAGGGAACCATTCAACATGCCAACCCGATGGCGGGAAGGCTTGCAAACATGTCTTGCGATCTTCTTCGGGGCATGCGGTGTCGGGACGTCATAGAATCGGAGGCAATCCGAACCTGCCTCGATAAGGAGAGGAAAAGCACGGGCAGGGGGGGCTTTGTTGCCCATAACAGCCCCAAAACCTGTATCTCGGTAAGAGCCGAGGCCCTACACAACGGACAGACGGAGTTTGTCGGCGCAGTGATCATTTTGGAGGAAGAAAAAAAGAAGTGGCGCGCGGGTCTACGTGAGGCGCACCCCGCCCCCTTTACCTTCGGAAACGTCACGGGAGATTCGGCGGCCATTAGAAAGGCTCTTCGTTTGGCCACCATATTTGCGGGAAGCGATATAGCGATCCTTCTGCACGGGGAAACGGGAACCGGCAAGGAACTCTTTGCCCAGGCAATACACAATCTGAGTCCAAGGAGAAACAAACCGTTCGTTCCCGTTAACTGCTCGGCGATTCCCGATGCGCTGGTGGAAAGCGAACTGTTCGGCTACCGGAAGGGAGCATTTACGGGAGCTGCGCGGGAGGGGAAAAAAGGCAAGTTCGAACTGGCCGATGGAGGCACGCTTTTTTTGGACGAGATCAACTCGATGGATCTCGAACTTCAGGCCAAGCTTTTGAGGGCGGTCGATACCGGTGAGATAGTCGAGCTTGGCGGCCACTCGTACCGGTACGCAAATGCGCGGATCATCGCTTCCATAAACGACCCGTTGGAAGGCGCCACCCCGCCTCGCGGGATACGCAAGGACTTGTTTTACAGAATCGCCTCGGCTCGAATCCACCTGCCGCCTCTACGGGAACGATTGGAGGATATTGAAAAACTGTCGATTTTTTTTATGAAAAGCTGCTGCGAAAAAATCGGTAAATCTCTAAGAGGCATAGAGACCGGAGCGCTTTGCCTCCTAAGGCGCCATCCCTGGCCGGGAAACATTCGGGAACTTAAAAGTTGCATGGAATTTGCCGTCCATGTCACGGAGGGCGATGTGATCGGCGCGGAGCATCTTCCCGACTATCTCATGGCGGGTGAGGAGAAATCCGTGGTGAAGCCGGCTTCGCCGGCCCAAGCCATCGAGGCGGCGGAAAAGTCGGCGCTTCAGCAGGTCCTGGCGGAGAGCAAAGGACGCTTGGGGGAAGCAGCCACCCGGCTTGGGGTCTCAAGGAGCACGTTTTACCGAAAGTGCAGGAAACATGGTCTTAATCCGGTGTAGGGCGACGTAGCGAGGATGTGGCAACCTTGGCACATGGATGCGAAAACCCTGTTAAATCGGAAAAAGGGTCTCGCCGAAAACGACAAAGATCGTCCGAGTCGCCTGCTGTTACGGCCAATGGCTGAAACTCAGCATAGCCCTCGTATCTTATAATTGTCGGGCGTTAGCTACCCGGGCAATCATAAGATACGGCATTTTATGTGAGATAAGTTCAGAGTGTATGGCGCTTTTGTCTTAAATTCGTGCTCTTGGTCAATTCTAGGCAAGCCTGATGGTTCTCAATCACTCCCCGACCCTTATCAGCTCATAGTCCATATTTCCCAGCCCGAGTTTTTGGGCATACTCCAACTGGACCAGGGGGTTTTTGCCGGGATGAAACACTTCGAAAATCGCTTTGCCGCATGAGTCGTTTACGAGGTCAAGGCTTGCCTTGTCAATGGCTACGGGATCGGTTGAGGCGAAGATCCCGACATCGGGGGCGATCCGCTCGTTTCCGTAGCGCCAGCAATCGCATTCCTTGTTTATGCGAAGAGCAAAATTAAGAAAACAGGAGCTCTCTTTTTTATCCCGCAAAATGGCGTAAGCATATTCGACCATCTTTTTCTGGACTTCATCGCCCGCCTGGACATCGATAAAGAGCGCCATGCCGGAGCAAACGGCCACACAGCTTGCGCACCCGATGCACTTTTCCTTGCTGAGCACGGCTCTATCGTCTTCCAAATGGATGGCCGAAGCGGGACAAACCTTTTCGCACTCGCCGCAGCCAATACATTTATCCTCATAGAAGGCCGGAGCGGCGTCGCAGTGCTGGGCAAGTTTTCCCGCCCTTGCCGCACAGCCCATCCCGACATTTTTTAGCGTTCCGCCAAAACCGGTCAGGGCATGCCCCTTGAAATGAGTCACCGCGATGAAGGCGTCGGCCTCCAGATAGCAGCGCCCGACTTTGGCCGTTTTTATAAAGCTCTGCTCTATTGGGACATCACAGATATCCCGCTCTTTGGTCTCATCGGGGATGAAAATATCGACCCCTACGGCTTCCCTTGTGAAACCATGGTCCCTGGCCACTAAAAGATGATCTTGCGAATTTAGCCGTTTGCCCCGATAGAGCGTATTGGCGTCCGAGAGGTAGGGCGCGCCACCGTGTTTGGCGATCTCGCCACATATTAGCCGCAAATTATCGGGCCGGACAAAAGCATCGGTTCCCTCCTCGCCGAAATGAAGCTTTACAACCGCTTTGCTGCCGGACTCGACAACCGGGAGAACCCGGCTTTGGGCCAGAAGAGATCCGAGCTTTCGGTCCACAGCCTCAGTGTCCTCGGCATCCTTTACAGCCACAAAAAAAACTTTACTCTTCATGATCAGCACCTCGCAGGGAAAAGTTTTTAAAAATCGCAGCACGTATAAGCCCGGTTAAGAAGAACTTACGATCCTATCCGATTCTTGCCCTGTTCTACCAGGACAAATACGAAATAATAGTAGAATTGGATGGTAAGCCCTGCCTGCCCCCTCCCGCCCTCGGGCCGTGAGAGGTTAAAACCTCGATGGAGGCGACAAATTTTTAAATCGCAGGAGATGCCCGTACCATCTAAACTCCTGTATTTGCGCTGCAAAGTCCACAATATTGCAGCCATTGTCAAATGGCTCGATTAGCAGTATAAGGTCCGAGGCATCCGAATTCCTTAACATTTAGCTCATATAATCGAAAGGGAGTACATGCGAAGAGATTGTTTCTTCGGCTTGACGCTTATTCTTTCCTTTGCATTTCTGGTCACTTCCATGCTTTCGCCACTCGAGGCGAGCGCAAGGACCATGAAGAGAAGGTCTTCTTCCGGCCGGAAGCCGGGCGCGGTGCAACAGTCCGCAGCCGCGGGCTCTTCGCCGGTTATAGCCGGCATCGGCCCTGCTGCGGGCGTTTCCCCGGGAATAATAGACTCCCGGTCGGCCATCCTGGTGGAAGTCTCCACCGGGACGGTTCTTTTCGAACAAAACGCGGATCAACTTATTCCGCCTGCCTCCCTTACCAAGATCATGTCGCTCTACCTCATCTTCCAGGCGCTAAAGCAGGGCCGCATCCATCTTGACGACCAGGTGTTCATAAGCCAGACCGCGTGGCGCACGGGCGGATCGAGGATGTTTGTCCAGGTCGGGACAAGAGTTCCTCTAAAGGATCTCATCGACGGGATTTCAATTGTTTCGGGAAACGACGCGTGCGTGGCGGCGGCCGAATATTTGAGCGGCAGCACCAATACCTTCGTGGACGCCATGAACGTCGAGGCCCAAAAGCTTGGAATGACCCACACCCGGTTTTTCACCGTCGACGGCCTCCCCGTAGACGGTCAGGTAACGACGGCCAGGGACATGGCGACCGTTGACCGTGCCTTTATTCAAACATTTCCCGAGGCATTGAAATACACCTCCACAAAAGAATTCACGTTCAACAAAATCCATCAATTCAACCGCAATCGCCTCCTGTTCGAATACCCGGATATAGACGGTCTCAAGACGGGATACGTTGCCGCGGGAGGATATCATCTTTCCGCCACGGCCTATCGCAACGGCATGCGGCTTTTGGCGATCGTCATGGGGGCCGACAATACGCGGGTTCGCGCCAAAGAGGCGCTAAAGCTTCTAAATTATGGGTACAGCAATTTCACCCTGATAAAGCCTTTCGACAAGGACAAGCCGGTAGCCAAGGTCGCTGTCTGGAAGGGCCAAAAAGACGAGGTGCAGCTCTATCCCGTAAAGGAAGCCACCTTTCTCATCCTGCAAAACCAAAAGGATCGATTGAAGTGGGAAATCCAGGCGCCCTCAGACATTACCGCGCCTGTTACGGCCAACCGGCCGATCGGAAAAATTGTCTTTACGGTTTCCGGAAAACCGGAGAGAACCATCGATTTGGCCAGCAGGGAGGACGTAGCACTGGCAGGCTGGTTTAAAAGGGGCAGGCAGGCCCTCGAGATGAGCGTCCACACGCTCAGTTGGAAATACCTGAGTTGGATCCTGGGCGGACTGGCGTTCGCCATTATATTGCTTTTGCTGATCACTGGCCGCAGATCGGGGGGAAAGAGATAGCCGACTGCGAACCTGTCGCCGATGTACCCTGAAGGGGGGAGCAAGACGCGGTTTTTCGTGGCGACGCTTTTCGTTGGAAAAAGAGGCGGAAGCCGAGATGGACACAGCAGGTTCAAACGGGTCCAAAGAGACTTCTTCAGGACTGGATGCGGCCGGAGGAGCGCAGTTGTCAATCGAGGCGCACGGGAGCGTTCTTTCGGCTGTAGCCCACCTTCCGGCAAGAGTCCCCGCCCCGGTTATAGTCTGTTCCCACGGTCTTTTTAGCGCCAAGGAAAGCCCCAAATTCATCGCCTTATGCGAGGCGTTTTGCCGGGCTGGATTTTGCGCGCTTCGCTTCGATTTTTCCGGCTGCGGCAAAAGCCCTCGAAGATCCGGACCAGGACTTGTCGATGGGAGAAAACGCGACTTGGCCGCGGCAATCGCTTTCGCTTTAAAACAGCCATGGTCGGATGGGCGAATCGGCCTTTTCGGCTCAAGCCTTGGCGGCTATCTTAGTCTTCTGGAGGCAGATACTCATCCGGAGCTCCTTTGCGCCGTCGTTTCCTGGTCGGCCCCTTTCGAGGTAGGCGCCAAACACGGCGAGGAGTTATCGGCCATGTACCCCGAAGGATTAGGGTCTCCGACGAATTTAGCGGGCCTTACGGGGGCCGGACGCGTTCTCCTGGTCCACGGGCAGTCCGACGAAGTCGTGCCATGGCGGGATTCGGTAAGGATTTACAGGCGACTAAAGGATCCTAAAAAGCTTCTTTTGCTGCGCACCGCAGATCACCGCATAAGCAATGCTTCCTGGCGCAACACCGCTATCCGCGAAACCGTGGAATGGTTTTTGGTTCACATAAGCGGCGCCGCCCCGTTTTAAGACGGGGTTTTATCGAGGACGAAACTTCAGCACGCACGTCGCCTCGGCAGGCTTTTAGCCGGAGCCCATTTTGGTTTTTCCCACATGAAGTTTCATATAAGCTGCGAGAGCAGAGTAAATCCCCCCGGCCCTCCTTTGCAAAACTTACAATTACCCACACATGCGCCCACTTACCCCTTACCGGAGATTTGCATGGAGGGGCTTGGCTCGATCACCCCCCTTTTTTGCAAAGGGGGGTTGGGGGGATTTACTCTCCCGCTGCTTGCAATGACGCGCAGGCAACGGCTGGGCTCGCTC